>JAUHXB010000172.1 GCA_030427215.1 Alphaproteobacteria bacterium
CATTAATCAGCGCCGCCAGCGGTGACCCCGTTCCAAAAGATACGGTCATCATGGGCGAAATTGGATTGGCAGGCGAAATCCGTCATGTGCCCCAACCTGATTTACGATTAAAAGAGGCTGCGAAATTAGGGTTCAAATCCGCCTTTATCCCAAAGCCGATTAAATCGAAAAATAAGGCCGAAATAAAACATGACTTGAGCGTTGAATCATTTGAACGATTGGATCAAGTCACAAAATTATTCTCAAAACCAAAAAACGCGCACGAGATGTCGGATTAAGTCTATTTAAGTTTAATTAAGTCGCTTTTATTTTTATAAAATATTGATTTTATTGACTATTTTTAAAATTAAGTCGTTTAAATCTGGGGTTTTAAACGTTAAAATTTCAATCGGTTTTGTCGCGTTTATAGTAATAGTTATAGGACAAAATACCTATTTTGTCAATTATTAACTACCCAGTTTAAAACATGTAAGAGTTTGGTAGTATATCCCTATGAAATGCCATATCAAATGGAACACATACACCCGCGCGGAATGGAGTGCGTTGCTTGATCAATGTCCTCATTCAACGCTGTTGCAATCTTATTATTACGCGCAGGCCATGCGCGAGGCAAAGCAACAAAATGTGCGTCATGGTTTAATCCTTATTGATGATGTCGAGGCCGGAATTGTGCAAATGCAAGAGGTGAAATTATTCGGTTATGCCATTCACGCCTTGTCCATTGACCGTGGGCCATTATGGTTTGATGGATTTGGTAAGGGAGTGCATATTGAGGCCTTTGCCGATGCGCTTAACACGCAATTTCCTGCGCGTTTGGGGCGAAAAAGGCGATTTATGCCTGAATATTTTGGAAAAACATCTGTTTCATTCAAAAAATACAATAAAAACCAAAAAGAAAAATCTTATACGACTTATATATTGGATATATCGCCCGAATTAGACGATATAAGGTCAAATTTAAAGAAAAAATGGCGAAATATTCTTAATAAGGCCGAAAAAAATGATTTTTCTATATCTATTGATGAAAATTTATCAACTTTCGCCCATTTTTTGAAATTTTATACGAAAGATCGCATTGAAAAAGGCTATTCAGGGGCATCCAATAAATTTTTGGCCGCTCTCGCAAAATATGCCGCAATGAATAACGAATGTTTAATCCTCAATGCCGTTGAAGATAACGAAACAATTGCATCTATTCTTATCTTTATCCATGGGCGCGGCGCAACCTATCAGGCGGGATGGACAACACCTTATGGCAGGGATAAAGGCGCACACCATCGGTTGTTATGGCAGTCGATTATTGAATTAAGAACAAGAAACATCACCGAATTTGATTTGGGCGGGTATAATGATGATGCCGAGGGACTTAAGTTATTTAAACAAGGTTTAGGCGGTCATGACATCGCCTTAATCGGAAGCTATGGTTAATTATGAGATTTATTTTATTATCAACACTAATGCTTTTTATTGGCGCATACGCGCACGCATCTGAACCGTTAAAAGTCACCTATGGCATTTATGCCAGTGGGTTCAACGTCGTTGATATGACGGGCACGTACACCATTAATGACGACGCGTACGATTTAAAAATGGACCTCAAAACCGTTGGGATGTTGGGAAAGTTGGCGCCATGGGGTGGTGTTATTCATTCTAACGGTTTGAATAAAGGCGACAAATCTACACCTCTAAAACATAGTTTTGCCAGCACTTGGCGCGATAAAATTGAAACATCAACATTTACATTTAATGATGATGGCAAATTGAAATCTTATATTGTGGAGGAAGATGATGGCACAATAAAAGATAAAATGCCTGATAAAGAGGTGTATGAGGGTAATCCGGTTGATATGCTGACCGCCTTATTTAGAACAATGCATGGGAAAACATGTGAATCGTCTCAACCCGCGTTGGATGGAAAACGTCGTTTTGATATGGCCTTTCGATCGGTGGGCACCGAAACACGTGATAAATCACGCTATTCCGTTTATGAAGGCGAGGCCGAAATATGCGAGGTTGAAATTATCCCTGTCGCCGGAAAATGGCGTGAAAAACCACGTGGATGGATGAGCATTCAGGGTCAAGCAAAAGAAAACGGCGAATTGCCGCGCCTGTGGTTTGGGAAAGTCCGCGACAATATGCCCGCCATTCCTGTCAGATTTCAAATTAAAACCAATTACGGCACGATGATTATGCATCTTAAAGACGTTCAGGGGTGAAACCGCCTGTAACATCGTGTGAGGCTTTTCCATCTTGGCTTTGCCATAGTTCATCTATACACTTTACACCATGAATCAGAAAACCGCCGCCATCATCCTTGCCGCTGGCAAGGGCACACGCATGAAATCCGCTATGCCAAAGGTCATGCACAACATTGCCGGATGGCCCATGATTAAACATGTCGTGACGACTTGTGAAAATGCAAAAATTAACCAGATTGTGACCGTTATTGCGGATGGTATGGACGATGTCGTGCAGGTTGTTTCGCCACATCAAACCGTTATTCAAACATCGCAAAAAGGCACAGGTGATGCGGCAAAATCCGCAACATCGGCCCTTCAAAATTTTGATGGATATGTGTTTATTCTGAATGGTGATGGCCCATTTATTAGATCAGAAACATTAGAAAATCTTGCCGATAAGGCCCAAAAAACTGGGTTGGCAATCCTTGGGTGTGATTGGGACAACCCTTACGGGTATGGTCGTTTTATTATTGAAGGCGATCATGTCACCACAATTGTTGAAGAAAAGGACTGTACCGAAACACAACGTCAAATCAGAATAGGAAATACAGGCGCCTATTGCGTGCGAGGGGACAAACTATTCGAATGGTTGGATCAATTATCCGATGATAATGCGCAAGGCGAATATTATCTCACTGACCTTATTGCCATTGCTGCGCAGGATAATGTGCAATGCGCCTATAGTTTATGTGATGAAGCGGAAGCCATGGGTATAAATTCCCGCGCACAATTGGCGCAGGCCGAATCGATTATACAAAATCAATTACGTGAAAAGGCCATGGCCAGCGGTGTCACTATGATTGACCCGTCATCCGTGACGTTATCAATGGATACGGAATTTGGGCAGGATGTGATTATTGAACCGAATGTATTTTTTGGGTGCGGTGTACGCGTTGGAGATAACACGCACATACGGGCGTTTAGCCATATTGAGGGCGCAGACATTGGTGAAAATTCGGAAATTGGTCCTTTCGCCCGCATACGCCCCAAATCAAAAATTGGAAATAACGTTTCTGTTGGTAATTTTATTGAGGTCAATCGTTCCGAATTTAAAGATGGGGCAAAATCAAAACATCTATCCTATATCGGGGATGCAGTGATTGGCGAAAAAGCCAATATCGGCGCGGGAACGGTGATTGCCAATTATGATGGGTTTGCAAAACATAAAACGACCATCGGAAAAAATGTGTTTGTGGGGTCCAATTCAACATTGGTGGCGCC
>JAUHXB010000173.1 GCA_030427215.1 Alphaproteobacteria bacterium
CCAGCACACGGCCAAAAATATGGCTCCGACTAAAACGTGGAATCCGTGAAAGCCTGTTGCCATGTAAAATGTGGATGCGAAAATACCATCGGTAAATCCAAAGTAATGGGATGCCAGATGTGAATATTCATAAACTTGAAAGCCCAAGAAAAAGAAACCGAGCAATGCACTGAGGCCCAAAGCCGTCACAAAGCTTTTCTTTTCATTTTCCAAAATTGCAGCATGCGCCCATGTTACTGTACAACCCGACAGCAACAAGATCATTGTCATCATCAAAGGCAAGTTTAATGGATCAACCATCTTTATTCCCTCGGGCGGCCAAGCGCCACCAACGGGGAACAGGGACGCATTGAAAAACGCCCAGAAAAATGCCACAAAAAACATGACCTCGGATAGAATGAACAGCATCATTCCAAATCGAAATCCGATTTTTGCAACGGCGCTGTGGGCCTTTTCCATCACGGCCTCGAATATTACATCACGCCACCAAAAATACATGCACGTCAACACGGCCATAAACCCAAGGACAAGGCCTTTATAGCCTAATTGAATACTGCCCCATTCGACATCATGCATGAAAAAAACGGCACCCATCGCCAATAATCCCGCCGCTAACGCAGACAGCAAGGGCCAAATGCTGGGGCGAACCAGATGATAAGGGTGGGGTTTGCCGGTTGTTGTGTATTCGATGTTATCTGCCATTTAAAAAGTCTTCGGTTAGTTTTGATTTGTGAAATAGTTTACACCAAATTAGGCAATCACTAAATAATTAATTCACTAATTCTTCCATCGCTTTATCCAATTCGGCGGAATCGGATTTGAAAAAGCTGTAAGATAATGTGATTGTTGTCACATCTTCCATATTGGGGTCTTCGTCCATCGCGGGATCAATGTAAAACACAACGGGCATGTTCATGCGTTCATTGGGTTTCAGAATTTGATAATCAAAACAAAAACATTGGGTTTTGTGGAAATATTTTCCGGCTTTTAATGGTGTCACATTATAAACGGCGGTTCCTGCGACGGGGTCTTTGCCTTCATTATGGGCGACGAAATTAATCAGGGCATCTTGGCCAACATTGACGGATATTTCGGATGTTTCGGATTTGAAATCCCAAGGTAATTTGCGATTTACGTCTGTGTTGAATTTCACATTGATTTTGCGGTCTAAAATGTGATCAGGGACAGAGGCTGAAATTTGTGTTGTGCCTCCAAACCCTGTTACACGGCAAAATAAATCATATAATGGCACGGACGCAAACGCCATGCCTACCATAAAAAAGACACAACCAAACACCACCAAAAGTGTGCGTGTATTTTTGTCGTGCAAATCTTTATTCGTCATAGGTGTGAACCATTTCGTATGTTATAAGCGTATTTAGATATAAGATTATATATAGTTTGAAACCATGAAAAAATCATATTTTATTGCAATTTTAATCACAATTTGTGCTGCCCTGTGGATTGGGTCGGGGTTTATTGTGTCTAACGATACGATCACTGGCGCCGAGCAAGCGGGAACAGATCAAAAACCAGATGAAAAAAAGGTGATGAAGGTTCAGGTTCAAACCGTATCCCCTCAAAATTATACCAAATCAATTTCATCAAATGGGCGATCTCAAGCCTCAAAAAATATTATTGTTCGGGCAGAGGCCGAGGGGTTGATCACTGAAATAATTGCGAATGAAGGTGACGCAATTGAAACAGGCGCAGAAATTATAAAAATCGATGTGCGTGAAAAACGCGAACGCGTTCGTGAATCTCGTGAATTGGTGAAGCAACGTAAAATTGAATATGACGCGGCGAAAAAATTAATCAAGCAAGGCTTTGCATCGGATGTGCGATTGGCGCAAACACAATCAGCCTATGAATCGGCGCGGGCGTCTCTGACGCGTGCTCAAATTGATTTGGATAAAACAATTGTAAAGGCGCCATTTGATGGGATTTTGGGTAAACGCCATGTTGATATCGGTGATTATGTTCGTATCGGTGATCCTTTATCCGAATTGGTGGATCTCAATCCGCTTGAAATTACGGTGTTTTTGAATGAAAAAGAAATTATTCAATTGAAAAAGGGTGCGAAGGCCACGCTGACCTTTATTAATGGTGAAAAACGCGATGGTTTTGTGAAATTCATCGCACCCGCAGCGGATGAGGACAGCCGAACCTTCCGCGTAGATGTTGAAATTGACAATGAGGATATGTCTTTGCCCGCTGGTCTGACTGCGCAGGTTGATATTGAGGTGAGAAGCAAACAAGCCTATCAAATCCCGCCATCAATTTTGACATTGAATGATGCCGGGGATGTTGGTGTGAAAGTTGTTTCAAACGAGAATAAGGCCGTGTTCACTCCCATTACAATTATTGACGACAGCCCGTCTTCCATGTGGGTGACAGGTTTGGAAGGTGATGTCCGTGTTGTCACCGTTGGTCAAGATTTCCTTGTCCCTGGGCAAGTGGTTGAGGCCGTTGAGGGGGATTAATAATGTCCATCATTGATTTTTCAATATCGCGAACGCGGACGGTGATTGCGACCCTTATCCTAATTCTGGTTGCGGGAACGTATTCCTATATAACGATACCAAAGGAATCGGATCCAGATATCGACATTCCCATTATATATGTGTCTATGTATTTGGAAGGGGTATCGCCCGATGATTCCGAACGGTTGCTTGTTCGCCCCTTGGAACAGGAAATGACCGCCATTGAAGGGTTAAAGGAATTGCGATCAACATCTTATACAGGTGGTGGAAATATCGTTTTGGAATTTCAGGCGGGTTTTGATAAAGACCAAGCCCTAGATGATGTTCAAAAGGCCGTTGATCAGGCTCGGCCCGAATTACCCACCGATGTCGAAGAGCCAAAAGTTAGCGAAGTTAATTTTAGCCTATTTCCCGTATTGGCAGTGATGTTGCACGGCGATGTGCCTGAACGCATGTTGCTGAAATTAGCGGATAATTTGCAGGACAAAATCGAGGCCGTGAATACGGTATTAGAAGTGAATATCAGTGGTGATCGCGAAGAATTGGTTGAAATTCTGATCGATCCCGTCATATTGGAATCTTATGGTCTTGATGGCCCACAACTGATCCAATTTTTTCAACGATCCAACCAATTGGTTGCCGCGGGGAATTTGGATACGGGCAACGGAAAATTTGCGGTGAAGGTTCCGGGATTGTTCGAAACATTTTCCGATCTTCTTGATATGCCTCTTCGCACCGATGGGGATTCGGTTGTCACCGTTCGCGATATCGCGGAGATCAGGCGATCTTATAAAGATGTGCAAAATCTGGCGCGAATTAATGGCGAGCGTGCGGTTGCATTAAATATCGTTAAACGCACAGGTGAAAATGTCATTGATACCATCGCCGCGGTTCGCGAGGTAGTTGACGGTGAATCCGTGTATTGGCCGGAAGGGGTGGAGGTCAGCTATACCCTCGATAAATCAAATGACATTC
>JAUHXB010000174.1 GCA_030427215.1 Alphaproteobacteria bacterium
CATCCAGCTATATGAATCATCCTCAAAAGCATGATGTAAAATATAATATTAATAAGGCAATGTTAAATGAACTGCGCTCTAATAAAAAAGATATTGAGGCACTCAAAAAATATATTATTACCGATAGATTTTCCAAACGTGAAAAGCCTAAGGCATTAATTTTCATGGAATATTTTGAAGACGGCCATGCCATGACAAGAAGTTATGCGCGATGGATTAAATCATTAGAAACAGAGTTCGAGATTGTCATTATTTGTGATGAAAAATTTTCGAATGACCCGATTAATAATAATTTTGATAATGTTGTTTTTTTCAAAAACGTCGCTGAGCTTTTGAAGGAATGTTTTTCACAATCCCCTGATATTTTAATTCTTCCCTCAGTTGGAATGACGTATTGGAGTATTTTTCTTTCAAATGTCCGAATTGCACCTATACAAATGATGATGCTAGGTCATCCCGCAACAACGCATAGTGCAAATATAGATTATGTTTATGGACAATCCGCTTTGTATGATGAGCGGGCATTTCCAAATGATGTCTTTATCATTGATAATTCCCCCTATCAATTTACACCACATCATAAATTAGAGAAAGCCCTTCAGCAGCCAATCTACTCGCGATCTGCCAATGATGAATCACCATTAAAAGTTGCAATAATTGGCTCAGAGACAAAAATCATTTATCCTTTTTTAAATATTTTAAAAGATATTTATAATGATAGTGACTTTAAAATTGAATTTTCATTCTATATGGGCGCCATGTCCTATGCATCGCTACATATTGAGGACTTGCTCAAAAAAGAGTTCGAAAATTGCCAATTTAAAGGCTGGCAACCTTATGAAGATTATATGCAAGCCATTGCAAACTCTGACATTGTTCTTAATCCGTTTCCGTTTGGTCATACCAATACCGTGATTGATACGCTGTTACTCGGGAAACCCTGTGTTGGAATGGATGGCATAGAACCCGCCTCGAAAACAGAGCGATATATATTAGAAGAAGTCGGTCTTGATCATTTATTCACTGCAAAGGACGAGGAAGATTACAAAAATAAATTTCAGAATATCGCAAAAAAAATTCTGGCGGGTGATACTGAATTTTATGATCGACATAAAATATACGATATTATATACGCCCCTAAACCAGAGATTGATGTCGCCAAAAACGTTAAATGGATTTTTGACAATCACGAAACAATGCAGGCGCGCAAACGCTCACATTATACAATTTTTGAAAATTTAGATGATAATGCTTAACCCCATTCATATTGGCGATATCAAAATAGATTCCCCAGTGTTCTTGGCACCAATGTCGGGTATATCCGATTTACCGTTTCGTGATTTGGTACAATCATTCGGTGCGGGATTAGTGTTTTCGGAAATGATCGCCAGCCGAGAAATGATTAATCATTCCGCCGAAACATTGCGCATGTCCACTCCCCATAACCGTGATTATCCTTTGGCGGTTCAATTGGCGGGGCATGACCCTGAGGTTATGGCAGAGGCCGCAAAGATGAACGAAGATCGCGGCGCATCGATCATTGATATTAATTTCGGATGCCCTGTTAAAAAGATCGTCAAAAAATATGCGGGATCCGCCTTAATGCAAGATGAAGATTTGGCCACCGATATTATGGAAGCGGTGGTCAAGGCCGTCAATATTCCCGTCACAATGAAAACAAGGTTAGGGTGGGATGCAGAAAATTTAAATGCACCGTCCCTTTGTAAACGTGCCGAAGATGTTGGCATCAAAATGATTACAATCCACGGACGCACGCGCGAACAAATGTATAACGGTCACGCCGACTGGACCGCCATTCGAAAGGTGCGTGATGCCATATCCCTCCCCCTGATTGCCAATGGTGATATTGAAACGATTGATGATGTGAAAGCTGCGCTTCAACAATCAGGCGCGGATGGTGTGATGATAGGGCGCGGGACACAAGGCCGCCCTTGGTTCATCAAACAAGTCATGGGTTATTTCCAAAGCGGTGAAGTATTACCCAAACCCGATAATCAATTGGATATTATCCTGAATCATTATGATGCAATGATTGACCATTATGGCGAAGGAAAAGGTGTTCCCATCGCAAGAAAACATCTGGCCTGGTATGTTACGGGCATGCATGGCGCGAATGAATTTCGCGCGGAGATGAACCGTGTCAAAGACCCATCAACAGTGAAGTCAATGCTGTGTGATTTTTTTGAGGGGCAAATTTTAGCTGCGTAGCCTTAATATTCTGGGCCATAAATCTTGCTCATAGGCTTGTGAAATAATCGGTGGCAATGTTTCTTTGACCTTATCTAACGGCCAGTAATTCCAATATGCCTGAAAATCTGGGTAATCATATTGACCATTTTCAACAAAACTGACGCATTTCCACATCACACATAATTTATCCAAACCGCTAAATTCCTTGGATGCAACAGACGATTTTTCTCTATACTCTCCCCACGCTTCCATTCGGTCTGGCTCACCCTGTAGCAGCATTCGGGCGGCAACGGACTCCGCGTATTCCTTATCAGCATCAAATATGGCGTAAGATTTTTTATTAAACCGAGGGTTTAAATCACGACGAACATCGTTGATCATCGCATGGACAATCGATTCAGGATTGTCGTGAACATCCGACATTTCTTTCATGGTTACGTGCATATATTTGGGGTAATACAGTTCAATCATACGACATAAATGATGTTTATGATCCATAACGGATTCCGCGTTACCGTAATTACCAACAGGAGTGTTCACAAACCATCCGTCACGCAAAACATTGGACAGCATTTTTTCTGACCAATCCCACCGCATGGAAACAGGCAAATGCCCTACGGTATTAAAATTCTCTAAAATGATTGGGATTTCCCGCGTAATTAAATCGAGCCCTGCGGCCTCTGATCCATGAAATATATACATACAATTTTTTACATCATATGTATAAAGAATACAATATAATTCTATTCAACGATCTTAAACAAAACTTCGTTTCGACGCATAAACCACGGTGTCCAAGGCGGGTTATAAAATGCATAGGTTGGTTCCGGGATATAGTCGATATTATTTTCTTCCATATACTGAACGAGCTTTTTCTCGTGCTTATCAATATTGCGATCCGTCGCGCGCCCTGAAAAAACAATCACGGCCATTTTCTGCTCTGGAATTTTCTCTATTGAAACGTCTTCATTCGTTGGTTTGGGGGTTGTATCAAATTCCATGTCATTGGGCATATAAAATGCAATTTGCCATTGGCCCTCGCCCGCACCCTCCTGTGCCACGGGTGTCGTCATTGGTATTTTTTGTGAGACGGGTTGTTGCGATACGGGTGCCGTCATTGAAATTTCTTGATCCGCAATATTATCACCGCTGATAAAATTGAATAGAGATCGAAAGGCCTTATTCGGTGCTTCACGGCGTGT
>JAUHXB010000175.1 GCA_030427215.1 Alphaproteobacteria bacterium
CGCAGATGACTATGTTGATGAAGCACAGAGATTTATAGATGTTGTATCTGGTAAACCAGGTGAATATTGCACAGGATATGAGGCATTGGATATTACAAAAAAAGTTATTGAAGCAAGAAAGCTTGCCGGATTACCATCATAATGGATAAAAAAACTTACCTGTTACGTGTGGCATCTGCGCCTAAACCAATGATTGGCGGTGGGCACGTTTCTCGGTGTCTTAATCTTGCGAAATCGATACAAGGTAAAGCTGTTTTCTGTCTTGATCATGACGGAGATAAATGGGAAGAGCATATTCGATCTTTAGGGTATGACGTTATTTATCAAGGTGATGAAGATGGAATATATGACGTCATCATCATGGATGGATATGAATTTACTGATGATGACCGATCATATTATAAAACGCTCACAAATAATTTATGGATATTTGATGATAAAGGTGAGGTATTTAATTATGCAGATGGATTAATTTGTACGGCTGTTCCTAAAGAGGCTTTGCCTTCTTTTCAGGGTGATATTATTTCTGGTTTGCAATATGGGATGGTTGATCAAACTTATTCGCAAATGCCAGATCCTGAAATAAAAGATGAGATAAAAAATATTACAATAACGTTTGGCCGTAAAGACCCAAAACAAGTGATTGTCCCTTTGGTCAAAGAGCTGAATAAATTCAATATAGATGCGATTGTTCAAATTATTTTGGATGATGATGTGGGGCATATAGACGAAGTAAAAGCGTTATCTTTTGATTCAAAAATGGATATTCGTCTTCTTTCAAATTTGCAGGGGTTGGCATCGGTTTTTTCTGAAACAGATATTATGATTTGTTCTGGCGGGGTTACGGCCTTGGAGTCCTGTGCCGCAGGAATCCCAACATTGACGCTTCCGATTGACAAAGGAACATCTTATCAGTCAATAATGCTAGAGGCGGAAGAAGCGATCGTGAATATTGAATCTTTGGCATCTTTTTCAAGTGGGTTTTCAAAAATGCAGCCTATTGATAAACGTCAAACTATGAGTAAAAATGCCAGAGCGTTGATTGATGGTAAAGGTGCAAAGAGATTAGTAGAAAAAATAGAACTTTTAACAGTAACGGAGAATACCGCATGACATGTCAAATTATCGCAGAAGTCGCGCAAGGATATGAAGGAAACCCAACATATTCAGAATTATACATCAGGGCCGCGGCGAAGGCAGGGGCAAAAGCAGTTAAATTTCAGGTCGTTTATGCCGATGATTTGGCAGAACCGGGGTATGAATATTATGATTTATTTAAAAGCCTCGAAATGGATTTATCCGTATGGCAGAATTTAAAATCATTAGCCAATGAGTTGGAAATAGAGCTTCACGCAGATATATTGGGCGCAGAGGCCCTTAATCTAGCGTCCAAAATAAAATTTGATGGTTTGAAAGTTCACTCTACAGACTTTTTTAATCGCGACATTTTAAAAGGATGTTTTGATTTGGCGCCCAAGGTTTTTATATCCCTTGGCGGGATTAAGGAAAGTGAGCTGGATACTCTTATTGATGCTATCGATAAATGGGGTGTTAGAGAAAAGCTTGTTTTGTTATATGGATTCCAATCAGAACCAACACCGTTGGAAAAAAGTAATTTGTCACGGTTAACTTACATTAAAAATAAATATGATGATATTCCTGTCGGATACTTGGATCATACAGAAGGTGGAACACCAGAATCTGTCCATTTGTCGGCAATGGCAATGGCAATGGGAGCAGATTATATAGAAAAACATTTAACGCTTAATCGGTTTTTAGAGATTGAAGATTATGTTTCCGGTTTGGAACCAGAGGAATTTGCATCTTATATCCAAATGATGAAGAATCTTGATCTCGCAATGGGACCTGCAGCGTTTGATTTGTCTGATGAAGAAAAAACATATCGCGATAAGGCGTTGAAAAAATTATTGCTGAAATCAGATAAAAAAGCAGGAGAAGCAATTGCATTCGATGATCTTGTTTTTAAGAGATCAGGTCGTATCAATCCGCTTGAGGGCTATCATAATCCTGAGGATGTTTTGCAGCAAACTATTAAAAATGACATGTCGGCTAATGACCCTATATTAAAGGAAAATATTAAATGAGACGATTAGTCGCAGCCATTGCTTGTCGTGTTCAAGGGACCAGGTTATACGCGAAACCTCTTCAAAACTTAGAGCCAAACTATACAATTTTAGATCATATAATTCATCAACTTAAAGCGGTTGATGCGATTGACGAGATTGTATTGGGTATTGCCGAAGGTATTGAAAATCAACCTTTTGTAGAGATGGCCAAAAAACACAATATTAAATATATTTGGGGCAGTGAAAAAGACGTATTGATGCGTTTGCTTTTATGCGGACGAAGTGAAAACGCGACAGATGTTTTCCGGTTTACATCTGAATCTCCGTTCATTCATCTGGACCATTTTGATGATGTTTGGGAAAGGCATGTTGCGAATAATAATGATGTGACGTTGACAGATAATACGCCAGAAGGAACGGCATTTGAAATTTACACGCAAGATGCCTTGCAGGCGTCCCATGATAGAGGAACAGATGAGCATCGAAGCGAGTATTGCTCTTTATATATTCGTGAAAATAGAGGTGATTTTAAAATTGAAATTATAGAACCAGAGAATTTCTTAAGACGGCTTGATATTCGTTTGACGGTCGACTACCCCGAAGATCTGGTTATTTGTCGAGAGATTTATAACTCTTTGAAAATGCAATCCCCCAATATTGCATTAAAAGACATTATTGAATTCATGGACGCCAATCCCCATTTGAAAGATCTGGTCAAGCCATACGTCTATGATAAACCTTTATGGAAGGTGTGAAACAATGATCCCTAAAGTTGGCCTTGGCACATACTTGCTTAAAGGGCAAGAGGGAGAAAGTATCATTCAAACGGCATTGGAATGTGGTTACCGACATATTGATACGGCACAATATTACGAAAACGAACATAATGTTGGCGAGGCCATCAAAAAATCATCTGTTTCAAGACAAGATATATTTGTCACAACCAAGATTCACCCTGATTGGTTAGATAAGGCCCAGCTTTGTCATCAAACAGAAATAAGTTTAAAAAAATTACAAACAGATTGCATTGACCTTTTGCTGATCCATTCACCATCAACAAAGGGTGTTCCTTTGGAGGAAACTCTTGCTGAAATGATAAAATTAAGAGATGAAGGAAAAATAAAACAAATTGGTGTAAGTAATTTTTACGCAGATCATTTAAAAGAAGCATTGGATATCGTTCCCGATATTGCGACCAATCAAATAGAATTTAATCCATCGTATCTTAATAAGGCCGCCATTGATTTTTGCACAAAAAAAAATATCCACGTGACGTCATTTCGCCCATTGGCCGCAGGTGAATTATTAGATAAC
>JAUHXB010000176.1 GCA_030427215.1 Alphaproteobacteria bacterium
GGCCTAAGTGGATATATAAAAGTAGTTAAATTACCTGACTTAGAAAAAATGCTAATAAGACTTGCTGAAACCCTTGATCTTAACGGCGCTATCAACGTGCAGCTACGTATCGATGATAACGGCCCAAGCATTTTTGAAATTAACCCACGTTTTTCAAGCACCGTTATGATGCGGCATCAAGTTGGTTTTAAGGATTTGGTTTGGGCAATCAATGCACGTCAAAATCACACGATACCAGATCACACTCCTGCCTATGGTACAGAAGTTTACCGCCTATCGCGCGAAGTCATTAACCGCGGACTTTGAACACAGGCTGAATGGCTTCGCCTCTTAAGTGCGCCACAGGGTCAGACGCACTCATAATATTTGAAAATCGATCAATAGCGTCATTCCACCTATTCAAAACCATCTGATGCATATCATCGTTGCAATGCGATAAGGATAAGTTTAGCCCACCTGCAATAATCAAAAGTCCAGATTCTGAAAGCTCCTGCACAAGAAGGCTTTGTGCCATCAACGGATCCAATCCACCATGGTCTTTCCACATCACTCTTGGCCACCAATCTGCGCCTCCAATGTGAAGCAGATGATCTAACTTATGATCTGCAATTATTGTTTCCATACCGTCCTTCAAAATTGCTGTTGTTTGACGCATATGAGACGGTAAATCACATTCTTTTAATTTGTTAATCGTTGCAATCGAGGCCGCCATAGACAGGGCTTCACCACCAAATGTTCCTGAAAAAAATATATCTTCAAACGTTTTTTCGAACTCTTTCTTTGCCACTAAGGCAGACATAGGCATTCCATTTGCCATTCCTTTTCCGAAACAAGAAATGTCAGGGATAACATTATAAAGGCTCTGCGCTCCCCCTAAATGCGGTCGCCAACCCGATACAATTTCATCAAAAATTAATATAACATTATGACGGTCGCATATCTCGCGAACCGAAGACAGAAAACCTGGCTCGGGAGGAAACGCGTTCATAGGTTCCATAATGACGCATGCAAACTCATCCTTATGCATGCTCAACAAATCTTCCAAGCTTTGAGCATTGTTATATTCGAATTTTTTTGTAAGCTCTTTCACAACTTTTGGCACACCAATATCTCGCGCTGTCGCACCGATATACCAATCATGCCATCCGTGATAACCGCACGCAGCCACGCGATCTTTACCAGTATACGCCCTTGCGACCCTGATGGCGCCTGACGTTACATCCGAACCATTTTTGGCAAAGCGCACAATTTCTGCCGAAGGGATAAGATCGACAAGCATTTCGGATAATTTGATCTCAAGATCACAAGCCAAAGAGAAAATAATCCCCTTATTCAGCTGTTCAATAATTGCATTATCAACATCTTTATCTTGATACCCAAGAATAATAGGCATAAGCCCTAACATAAAATCAATGTAGTCATTACCATCAACATCCCAAACAATTGCCCCTTTGCCTTTTTCAATAAATAAAGGTGATGCCCCCCTTACAAAACTCATGGGTGCCTTAGAAAAAGTTTGGCTGGCAAGTGGAATGATTTTTTCTGCACGCTCGCAAAGCATTAAAGAATTATCATATGAACGCATCTGTGAAACAGTTTTCAAAGCTTTATTATCACTCATTTATTTTTTCTTTTTCTCTTATCAAAACATTTTGTAAATATTGCAGATCGGGGTCATATTTTTGACACTCTCGAACTACATTCATTATATCATAATTTTCACGCCTAAGTGTTATTTCACTTTTATCTGTATCCCACAAAGCCCAACAGGCCCCTGGAATGCCATCCCTCGGTTGACCGACAGAACCTGGATTAACGACAAAACGGCCATTTTTTTTCCAAATAGACGGATAATGCGTATGACCATATATTATTACATTATAATCATAATGAAAAAGCCTATCAATCTTTGACTGATCCGCGTCAGGGTATAAATATTCACCAGAATCCCAAGGCGTACCGTGGCAAACCAAAGTCTCATGACCATCAATTAGCGTTTCTAATGTTTCTGGCAAGCCCGTAAAAATTGTGAGGTCCAGACCGTTATAAAGCGAAAAACTTGAACCATATTTCTTTTTTATATCTTCCCTAGAACTCAGATCATCAAGCCATTTTTTATAAATATTTTCATGGTTTCCACGAACGGCAACATAGCGAACGTCTTTTAGAAGATTAAGTATTTTTTCCGCATTATAATAATAACCAATAAAATCTCCTGCTATAATATATTGTGAGACATTTTCAGCTGATGCTTTTTTTAAAACAGCTTCCAAAGCGTACCCATTGCCATGAATATCTGATAATATCGCTATTTTCATCCGATACTTTTCTTGCGAAGAATTATGGCGACGTTACGACCAATGCCAACTCCTGAAAGAGACTGGCAAAAATTATGGTAGGCTTTCATCCCACTCTCCGCCATAAGTATATCCAAATCAATTCGAGCATGATGAGCCGCCTTCCCTTGAGATTTATCAGCAATATAATTTGAGCCAGGATGCATCAAATACAGATCAATCGGAAAATCACCAAATTTATCCAGCACATCATATCCCTGATCATTAACGAATGCCTCTAAATTTTTAACGTTAAAATAGTGCAAGTGTTCTGGCGGAGCAAACCAAAAATCTTGGTCAATATGACCCAAATCTTTCAACAGTTTTTGAAGTGGGCTGTAATCATTTGGTACATTAATCACCAAAAGGCCATCTTTGGATAGCAAAGAACGCAAGCGTCCAAGAATATCCACCGGATCAATAACATGCTCCAAAACATTTTGTAAAACACATACGTCATATTTTATATCATCCGCCATAAGACGATCAAGATATCCATAGGCATCTCCCTCTTCTAAACATGTTGCCAGGTTTGGATGGAATTTATGTATCCCTTGCATTGTAAAATCAATACCTGAGACTTGATATCCATTTTCATGCGCCTCTTGAAGTAAAAAGCCCTCTCCGTATCCAATTTCTAAAAGCTTTCTATCAGATTTTTGATCTTTGAATACCAAGTCAATTGCATGTAAATTTAAACGAGCCCGAAGTTTTTTATGTTGAATTTCTTTATCTGTATACTCGACTTGATATGTTGTGGTATGCGGATTTGAATAATATTGTGCATAGTGTTCTTTTAGGTCCTCATCCGTTGGCATCGGCTTAACTGAATAATGACCTAATTCATTTTGTATGGCCTTATAATCTGTTTTCATTTCTATATTCCTATGTTTTCAATTGTTAAAATATCATTTTTGGTTAAGTGAAAATCAAAAATATTCAAATTTTCTTCCAGTCGATTGCGATTTGATGCCTTTGGAATAACAGAAAAATTACCGTAATCTAAAATCCATCTTAATATTATTTGCGCTATTGTTTTCTTATAACAAGATGCCATATCTTT
>JAUHXB010000002.1 GCA_030427215.1 Alphaproteobacteria bacterium
CGGGCAAAGCCCCATCCCCAATCAGGAATGTTGCCCCGCGGATATGATCCAAAATAATACGAAATTCACGTTTTGAATCTTCATAATTTAAACCGCTTAGCTCCGCTATTTTTTCAATCGCTTTGGCAAAAAATGGTGTTTTATAAACATCTGCATCATTATTAATTGCCGCGCAAATACGTTCCAACCCACCGCCATAATCGATATTTGGGGCGTCCATCGGTTCAAATCCATTATCGGTTTTGATGTAGGCCATAAACACGTTATTGCCGATTTCCAAAAACCGTTCGCTGTCTGTGGCTGGATGATCTTTTTCATCACCAGATGGATCGAAATCGTAAAACATCTCGCTGTCTGGTCCACCCGGTTCACCCACAGGCATGTTTGATGGAACACCAGCGCGTGACCACCAATTTTCCTTGGCATCATAACAAAAAATGCGTCCACCGCGTGTACACCCATATGTCCATGGGTCGTCTTCTACCTTGGGGTCAATGCCGACCGAATTAAACAATTCCGTCCAAATGGCAATCGCCTCGTCATCGCGGTCAATGCCTAAATCTTTGTCGCCTTCAAAGACGCTGATATATAAATTTTGAGGGTTAAGGCCCAGCGTATTAATTTGCCAATCCCAAATCCATTCAATTTGGTTGCGTTTATATGTTTGTGGGTCGCCCTTTAATTTCCAACGCCCAATCATTTCAAAAAATGTCAGGTGAGAATTATCACCCGTTTCTTCCAAATCACCAGTCCGCAGACATTTTTGAGAATCCGATACATCATCGCCGCTGGGGTGTTTTTCGCCCAATAAGTACCCGATCATCGGTTGCATGCCACTACCCGTGAACAAAGTTGTTGGGTCGTTTTCAGGCAACAAGGATGCGGATGGAATTATCACTGATCCCTTTGATCGCATATGGTTAAAGTAGGATTCTCTTAATTCATTGGGTGTCATGATTATGTGGCTCTCCGAATATTATCTTTTATAGATTTATAATCGGAAAGGCGCGAAAGCTCAAGCGGCTTTCAATTCGGAATAGTGCTGAACCCAATCATTGGGGTTCAATGCGGCAAAGGGGCCATCTTTTGATCGCCAATAGGCCAAAATTTGTGGGAATTGATTAAATTCTAACTCGCCTTCTTTGATCGCGCGGCGATCAAGGGGAAAGACGCGAATACCATCCAATTTTTCCAAACGGCGGTCATAATGTTGTTTTGTGATATAGTCTTTTAAAACGAGACTTAAAATTTTAGGGTCATCGGTTTTGATACGCTCAATCACTTCTTCACGACGTTTCATCACCATTTCAAGCGTGTTTCGTGCAATTTCTGCCATGGGCCCTTGGGTGATCCGCGCAACATAGATAGACCGCGCCAGGTGATGAACCTGCGCCTGTGATAATTCAGGCATCCATATCAGAACACCCGATTTCATGTCGGATATTTTTTCCAATTGAAAACATTGATGACAGAAAATGCAAGACGTCGTCAAATTATCATCATCGGTTTTTGGTTTTGATGAATCTTTGACATGAATTAATTGAAATTTTTGGCTTTCAAATCCGCAATATTGGCATGCGTGGTTATCACGTTCAAAAATCCGTTTGCGCGTATCTTCATCCGCAGTTGGGTCGAACGCAACAGAGGCAGGAATTGTGCCATCCCTGCCTTGCTGATTTTTTTCTTTAAATGCATCTGCCGATAGAGACAGCTCTATCGGCAGGAGATTATGTGTCATTATAGTTAGCCATTAAAAGGGCTTAGTTACGACTTTTTGTAATGCTTGAGTAGTAGAGCCTACGCCTGTCGTGTTTGTTGCCAAGTCAATCATGGCTGGTGTTGCGACAAGGGCGCCACCAACAAATGTTTTTGCCAATGCAGGCGGTAGTTTTTCTTGTCCGCCACTGTCAATATGCTTTTTGAAACCAAAAAGACCCATTCCCACAAGGCCAGCCCCAGTAATATAGCAAGCAAAGTTAATAAATTGTGGAATATTTTGTGCTTGATTACCAACATTTTTTGTTAATGAGTCTAAGTCCTTAGTGGTTGTCGCAAAAGCTTCTCCTGATGAGATCATTGCACCAGTTAATATCATCGCTGACATCTTCTGGCTTTGTGTGTTTAAAAATTTAATCATATTCTTTACTCCTTAGGTTAAAATTAATAAGAATCTTTAAATTAGTTAAATAGTACGCCATACCCCTCAATTCCCAAAGTATTTTGTACGATATTGGCAAATTGTCCAAAATTTACCAATATTGCCCCTGCAACAACGTGGGATAATCCACCCATTAACGTTGCTTGCTGTTGCCCCTCTGCCACACCGCGCAGGATAAAAAATCCGCGTGCCATGGATAATAATCCGACGATGACCAAAAAAACCAAGACGGATACGATGACATTCCGTGTATGTGTTTGCGCATCGCTACTTAATGATGAATCGATTGCTAAAAAGCTCACTGTTGTCATTGAATTTCGTGCCCCGAATAAAGATTCGGTCATAACACCAATTGAAGGCGCGAATGATAACATCACGGCGGCCAAGGCAAATGTGGCCAATGTTCCTGCGCCCGCAGGTCCTTGACGACCTTGTTGAGCCGTTTTGGTTAGGCGGTGTATTGCGATTAATAACAACGCAAAACCAGCAACATAACCAAACCATGTTAGAAGGATTTGCATCGGCATATAGATGTCTTGCATCAACGCCATCATCATGGTGTCTAATGTTCCTGGCGTTCCGGTTGCAGTGTCCGCCCATCCGGAATTTCGATTGATAGATTGCCCTGTTTCTCCAAACCCATCAAAGGAATTAATTAAAACTTGGGCTGTGCTGGGCAATGCCGCGGCAAAGGCCGTAATTCCAAAATATTTGATTGGTTCAATTAATGGCGTTTGTTGAGGCCCATATTGTACATGGCTATAAAATTTAAATAGTGATAATCCCATGAAAAAGATCGCCATGATGTAACCGAAATAGTTAATAAGTTGCGGCAAATTGGCGATACTCAATGTGGTATTATCAATCACGTCACCAAGCGTCATCACGCTTCCCGATGCGCTGGCTGATAAATCCGCCACGTCGCCTCTAACTTCGGCTGCCAATGCCACATTCCCTAGGGAAATAGCACCAATAATATCGGTGGATCTGATTACGGCTTCTCCCAGCCTTGTTGCAGCGTCTAGTGCTATTGGATTTGTGTTTGAGTCGCGTATTGTATCTACAACAATCGCAGCTTCATTACTTACACTTAAGGCTGCTCCTGCTGTTTCGATTTTTGCCGCAGCCGCAGCCTCATAATCACCTGTTGCAACTGCGGCATTTGCCCGCTCAGCTGCTTCTTGCGCGGCTTGTGCGGCTGCAACGGCAGCCTCTGCTCGTGCAATGGCGTCGTCGTTTGCTGATTTCTGGGCTGTTTCAAGGCTTGCCTCTGCTATATCAGCCGCTGCAGCAGCTGAATTAGCTGCCAAAATTGCATGATGTTGTGCGGCCTCTCTTGCCGCCCCATCAGCCAATGCCTGTGCGGCCTCTGCTTCGTTATTCGCTTTTGCGGCAGCGGCATCTGCGGCTGTTTTAGCGTCAGTTGTGTCGTCTACTAAAATTTGCGCGGCGACTAAATTGTCGTTAATAGTGTCTTGCGTGGCTTGGGCAGCAGCTTTTTCTGCGGCTGTTGCCGTGTCAGATTCTAAGATAGCTTGAGCTGCCACCAAATCATCTTGTAAAGATGTTTTGGTGGCATTGGCTTCCTCAAGAGCAGTATTGATCAAACCAGCATCCGCAACTGCGTTTAAGGCCGTGGTTTGGGCTGTTATGGCGTCAACCTGCGCATTAGCTGCGGCTGATTCTAAAGCTTCTGCAACGGTATCCGTAACGGCGTCTTCTGCAAATGCGCCGCTTGTACCTGTTAATACAACAGCCATTAAAGCTATTAGTGCAAAAGAATTTAAAAACTTAATCATTTTTGTATTACTTTTTATTACTTTCCTGTATTTAAACATAAATGTTATTAACAATTCAACATTAAACTCATATATAAAATATGACATAATATTAACTCAAGTATCGTTTGTAGTCTTTAAAATTTAGTTAAAATTTGAAATAAATTATAGAAAATAAAAAGAATACATATAGATTTAATCAATATAGCTCGTTTTTCTTTTTTAGTGTAATATATACAAATATATAAAGGATTTGCTTATATGTTATCAAAAAAATTGGAACAAACACTTCATAACGCGTTGAATATCGCGACTCAAAAAGAACACGAATATGCCACTCTTGAACATCTTTTAATGGCGTTGACCAAGGATGCGGACGCCGTTGCCGTCATGCGCGCCTGCGGTGTTGATATATCGATTTTGCGCGAGGATCTGGACAATCATCTTGACACTGAATTGGATGATTTAAAGGCCGATAATGTCGATGAATCCAAACCCACCACGGGATTTCAACGCGTATTACAACGCGCCGCCATTCATGTGCAATCATCTGGTCGAGAGGAAGTGACAGGTGCAAATGTGCTGATTGCCCTGTTTTCCGAACGGGAATCGCACGCGGTTTATTTCCTTGGGCAACAGGATATGACACGGTTTGATGCCGTAAACTATGTCTCCCACGGTATTGCAAAGGTTGAGGGCGAAGGCGAATTTTTCACCCCCATGGCCGATGATTCTGAAGTGGATGAAGAAAACCAAGAGGCGAAAGGCGGGCAAGAGGCGTTAAAGGCCTATTGCATTAATCTTAATCACAAGGCCCAAAAGGGTCAGATTGACACGTTGATCGGGCGCGAGACCGAGGTTAACCGTACTGTTCAAATTTTATGCCGCCGGTCGAAAAATAACCCTCTTTATGTTGGCGACCCCGGTGTTGGAAAAACCGCGATTGCGGAAGGATTGGCAAAACGCATCGTCGATGGAGATGTTCCAGATGTTTTAAAGCAATCCGTCATATACTCCCTTGATATGGGCGTATTATTAGCGGGAACGCGGTATCGTGGTGATTTTGAAGAACGGTTAAAGGCCGTGATTACCCAAATTGAAAAAATGCCCCATTCCATTTTATTTATCGATGAAATTCATACTGTTATTGGTGCGGGGTCAACATCGGGCGGGTCTATGGATGCGTCGAATTTGTTAAAACCCGCGCTGGGGCGTGGAACAATCCGATGCATCGGGTCAACGACTTATAAAGAATATCGCCAACATTTTGAAAAGGATCGCGCGTTGGTGCGTCGTTTCCAAAAAATTGATGTGAATGAACCCTCCATTGATGATGCGGTTAAAATCTTGGCGGGGCTTAAGGGTTATTTCGAAGATCACCATGATGTCGAATACGCACCTGAAGCCATTCGCACAGCCGTGGAATTATCCGCCAAATATATTGGGGACAGAAAATTACCCGATAAGGCTATTGATATTATTGACGAGGTCGGCGCAGCGCAAAAGCTCCTCCCCGAAGACCAGCGTAAAAAACGCATTGAAGTCGAAGACATCGAACAAACAGTATCGGTGATTGCACGTATACCACCCAAAACCGTGTCCAAAAATGACCGTGAATCGATTAAAAATCTTGAACGTGATTTGAAAACATTGGTGTTTGGCCAAGACGCGGCCATTACGGCCATCACTAATGCCGTGAAAATGGCGCGAGCGGGCCTTCGTGATCCTGATAAACCAATCGGATGCTATTTGTTTTCTGGCCCAACAGGGGTTGGTAAAACCGAGGTTACAAAACAATTATCCAACACAATGGGTATAGATTTAAAACGGTTTGATATGTCGGAATATATGGAACGCCACGCGGTGTCTCGCATGATTGGTGCCCCTCCGGGCTATGTCGGATATGATCAAGGCGGGTTATTGACCGATGCGGTTGATCAAAACCCGCATTGCGTTGTGTTATTGGACGAGGTTGAAAAGGCTCATCCCGACGTTTTCAACTTGTTATTACAGGTTATGGATTACGGGAAGTTGACCGATAATAACGGGAAGACAGTTGATTTTCGCAATGTGATCCTCATCATGACAACGAACGCAGGTGCGGCGCAAATGGCCAAGGCGCCAATCGGATTTACGCAAGACCATCGGGCAGACGGTGATACTGAAGAAATCAATCGCCTGTTTACCCCTGAATTTAGGAACCGTTTGGATGCGATCATTCCATTCGATAATTTGACACAGGACATTATGCACCGTGTCGTTGATAAATTTATTATCCAGCTGGAGGCGCAATTGGCCGACCGCAATGTCACCATTGAATTATCACAACCTGCCAAGGAAAAATTGGCGGAATTGGGTTATGATCCCGCCATGGGTGCACGTCCGTTGGGCCGCGTGATACAGGAAAAAATCAAACGGCCACTATCCGAAGAATTATTATTCGGTGAATTGATTGATGGCGGGTTAGTCAAAATTGATCTGAAGGATAATGAATTTATATTCACTTATCCAAAGGATCAAAAAGGCATCGCAAAAACGAGCATGAAAAAATTACCAAAAGCGACAGAGGATGCTTAAATTAAGTCTATTTAAGTTTAATTAAGCCGGTTTTATTTTTATAAAATATTGATTTTATTGAATATTTTTAAAATTAAGTCGTTTAAGTCGCCGTTTTTCAACCCATCATCATAACTCGAATTTGATTGATCAAACTTAAGGGTTATCCAGATATTAAAAATCAAACATTCTGGATCACCTTAGAATTCATCTCGTGAATTCAGGTGATGACGCTCTCTTTAAGAATTGGTTTTATGGCGTATATTAATGTTAATTATAGGATAATGGTCCTATTTTGTCAATGTTGAACTTAACGTGGCCTTTGGGCAAGCCAAGTTTGAACAGGGGAGATTTTAGAATATTGAGGCATTCTTAATAATTTCCCTCTCTCCTCTTTAATCTCGATATTTCTTTCGCATCCTTTTATGAACGCTTGTCCTTCATCAGATCCCAACCACCTGAACATCTGGCGAATAGCAATGTGAGCCCAGCGTACATTGATGTTTTCGTTTTTTGTAACACGATCAAAACTGTCCCTGCATTCAAACACGGCTTTTTGTTTGCTTACAGGATTACTTTCAAAATTATAAATAAACCAATCATCGTCAATTGCGCCATGGTTGAGAGTGCGATTTGGAATATTTTCACTGGCATACCAGGCAAGATATGCATGTTGCCTTTGTTCTTCGGTTAGGTTTTCACCCCATAGATTTTGAACATCTTGATTAATTAGCTGTCCAACTTTTGACCAGTAAAGAACAATGCGTGTGAGCAATGGCATCATATCTGGCCAAGCACTTTCTTCCCCCATAATTCTCTCGATTGCAGTGATGAAGCGATAATCTTTGGAGTAATATTTCTCATTACGTTCAAAAATATTTTCCCAGAAATATCGATCAACCTTATAGAGGTTGGGCTCATCTTCATCAGCGAAAAGCATATGCATATCGCGACGCATCGCTGCTTGCCATCTTTTAATAAAAACAACATTGTAAACTGATTGGTCATAGTAACCCCAATCCGATGTTATACGAAAATCGAATACCAGGGGTTTTGACCATTCATCATCTTGGTTATCCATAAAATATGTATAGTTCAAAAAGTCGATATATTACAAGTAATTTATTCACGCATCAAAAACCTCTCGTTTTAATTTGAAGAATCGATACACTTCTATTCATGAATCTAGACTCAAACATCCCAACACGCGCCAGTGAAATTTTAATCTCAAAAATCTGTCATGATCTTGTCTCCCCCGTGGGTGCGGTCAATAATGGCGTTGAATTTTTGGCCGATATGGGAGGGGCCGATGACGGCCTTCAAGACGGTTTGGGATTGATTGAACATTCCGCGCGGCAGGCCTCGGTGCGCCTGCAATTATTCCGTATGTGTTATGGCGCGGGGGGCAGTGACGCCAAAACCACTGGAAAAACAATTTATGAGACATTCCAAAATTTTGTTGCGGGGTCTAAAACAACCATGCAATGGGATTTGATGAATGACATGCCCGATGATGATTTACCCGCGGGTTACCTTAAAACACTTCTTAATCTTATGGTGTTTGTTCAGGAAGCCTTGCCAAAGGGGGGCACGGTTGCCGTGTCTTGGGATGGCACATCCATGATTGTGAAGGGCACGGGCGATTTGATTAAGCCCAAAGACGGATCGGTCGAAGGGTTAAACGGATCATTATCTATTGATGATGTTTCACCAAAATCCATCCATGGGTATATTACGAAATCCTACGCCGATATGTTTGGGCTAGAATTGTCATGTGACATGGATGATCAGAGTATCAATTTTAGCTTAAAAGCCTAAATCACAAATTAATAATATTTTAACATATTTATTATAGCGTGTTTGAATGAGAAAGAATAAACCCATTCGAAATAAGGATATAAAACGTGCGCCTGACGTCCGTGGACAAATTCAGGCCGCCGTCAAATTACGCGAAACCCAAATGGGTGAAGAGGTTCAATTTCTTCAAGATCAGTTAAATGCAGGGGATGCGGCGGCCGAAAAATTAAAAGGCCAAATTGTTGCAACAAAACGCGCCAATAATGGAACGCGCGTTGGGGCATTGGCGGCAACGGCGGCGGGAACATTGGGCGCTAATTTAATTTTCTTACAAGGCGGTACACCAACTGATACGGCATTAAAATATGCGATTGCTCTAGGGGCATGTATAGCAAGCGCATTAATGAACAACCATTTTAATAAAACGGACATTACAATGACGGAAATGTTAAAACGTGCAAATTCGTGGTCACGTCAGGAATTCACATCAGAAGAGGTTCAAACCTTCAAAGAATTGTATGATGAAGTCAAAAATGATTTTGACCAGAATCCAGACCTGAGAGGAGATGTGAAAAGTAATTTTGTATTTAAAACATCGCAAGGTGTAATTTTGGCTCTTGCAATTGCTTGTTTTGCATCTGCCGCTGATAAAATGGGATATGGATTTATGGATTATATTTCAAATCGATTTGAAAATGATCGAAATACTTTGGAAATAGATATTAACGACCCAATGTTAAAGAGTGGGGCGACGCTGAAGCTTCCTGATTTCTAGATACAATTTCCTCGGCATTGACAAGTCCAACTGTTGCAAGGGTAATAGCTCCAAATAGTATAAAACCAACTATTGCATAAGTCAGTTTATCATTTGAATCTGCGCGTTTAAATGCTTTTACTAAATCAGTCATTAGTATTTATACTCAATCTCGAACAAAAAAGCAAATTTTTGTTAATACAGCTTTGTTAAATTTTTCTTTGCGTGGTGGCGTGGGCGCGGTAAACTATAACAATGTCATTTATTGTATTAGGGGAATCAGTTCAAGGTCTTATTGCCGCATCTTTATTGGGGCGCAAAGGGCATCAGGTTACATTGATAGATTCGGTCCAAAATCGTGCTTACACGGAATTTTACGAGGGGTGTAAAACGGGCCCCATCACACATTTACCTCTGGCGATACCAAACCATATTATTGAAGATTTAGATTTAAAATCTTATGGTTTTGAGGTTGGAAAAGACCCCACCCCCAACCCATTTGAAGCCTTACCTTTTTATGATGGGTTGGTCTTGCTTGTGAAAATGTTCCAATCGTTGGAGGATTTTCGTCCGTCTTATAATGAAAAGGCATGGCGTGATACATGGTCAACATTCGAAATTGGACGTGTCTTATCAGGATATGATGCCAATATCCAAAATCTTTTTGCGCAAAGCGCAACGTTATCATTAAACGAATTATTGGATGCGACGGATTTATCAGATCAAGATAAGGCTGATATCATTATGCAGTGTATTTTGGGGTCGAAAACTGATCCATCTGCAAAAGGGTCCGCAGCATCAATTTTACCCGCCATGGTCCCTTATGTTTTGAATGACCATGTGGTTTTGAACGGTTCCCTGCATGGGTTTGTTAGGGCATTAAAACAATCCGCCATGGCGCATGCCGTTACAATTATTGATGATAAAGACATTGAAAAAATCCTAACCGAAGGCGAAGAAATTCAGGTCATCCAATTTAAAGGCGGGGAAACAATTGCCGCCGATTATTATATTTTGGATGATGATCCGGTTCGGTTTTTTGAAAACTATCTGGCGGATTATCCTTTGCTTCCGACGTTTCGTAATCGTATCACACCAATGCAAAATCAAAAGACATGTATTAATACAACAATGGTGGTGACAGGTGGGTCGGCGCCTATTCAATCTGGCATAGTTGCGCCTTCAACATCTTATGTTCAAACGGCCATGGCAGATTTGAAAAAAGATGGGGGATCGCAATATCCGTGTATTTCAGTGGTGGATTGTTCATCCGAAAATCAGTCTTTGGTCAAAGACGGACACCATGTTTACAACATCATGGCCCAATATTTTGAAGAAGATGTGCAGGATTTAGGGAATTTTGATGCCATATCTCAGGCTGTTAAACAATCGGTTTTAAAGGCCTTTCCGGATGTAGAAAATAATATTGCCTATTTTGAATCGGTGAAGGCCCCAACCCAATTTGGACAACCGACATTTATAGGGTTAAAGCCCTTGCTGCAACTTTATAAGATTTTTTCCGGGCATCATTCGCTGGGATATGACTTACCGCTAACCAATATGTTGATCGCCGGATATGGATTTGGGTGTGCAGGGCATTACCACACAATGGATGGCGGATCGCGCGTTGCGGCCTTGTTTAATGATTAAACCACGCGTTTGATCATATCAGGTAAATTTCCTGATGCGCCCATCGCTTGTTTCATGAAAAATCGTTTTGCAAATGGGATTTTGGATACGGCATGCAGGCCAAAACGGCGCAAAGCCCGTGTTGCGAATAGATTATTTTCAAAAAGATGATTAAGAATATGGGTTGCCCCCGCCATCGCCATATTATCCACGCGGCGCATTTTTTGATATTTTTTGAGGGCATCTGGATTTCCAGGGTCGGATTGCCCTTCCAACACTTCCGCCAATGCCGCCAAATCGCGAAAACTCATATTTAATCCTTGCCCTGCAATGGGGTGAATGCCGTGTGCGGCCTCGGCCACCAACACAAATCGATCCGCTATGTAAGATTTTGCCTTCACGATATTAAGGGGCCATGCCGCGCGCGATCCTGCCAATGTCACATCACCGTAAAAATCCCCGCACCGTGTTTGAAGGGCGGCGTTAAAAACATCCTCATCACAATTCATCCATGTATCGACGTCATGCCTAGGCGATGTCCAAACGATCGCAGATCGGTGATTGCCATTTTTGTCATCGGTATAGGGTAAAACGGCAAAGGGCCCTTGCGTTCGGAAATGTTCTAACGCCAATCCGTTATGGGGGTTTGTGTGATTGATTAAACACACAACCGCGCTTTCATTATAATCATGTGACCATGTTTGAATCCCCATATGATCGCGGGTAAAACTTTTCCTTCCATCGGCACCAACGATTAATTTGGCTGTCACTTTATCCTTATTGGCCAAAGTGATCGTGACAGTATCAGTTTCATGATTAAAGTTTTCAACGGATTGACCAGTGATATGCGTGATATTTTTATGATTTTGTACATGTGACAAAAGGCTTTGACGGATATCACGATTATCGATAATCCATCCAAACCCTTCGGCGTTAATATCCGATGATTTAAAATCCAGTTGTATGGGGGAGTCTTCATCCAAAATGGCAATATCGGAAATGCATTGTGATTTATCATCCAAATCTGGCCAAATGCCTGCGTTTTTAAGCAGGTTACGTGACCCCCATGAAATGGCCGTGGTGCGTGTGTCTTTACCGGTGTCGGGAACGTCGCGGTCAATACAGACAACATTCCACCCCTGATTTCCTAAAAGAATGGAAAGAGTTAAACCCGCAAGACCCCCGCCAATAATCGCAATATCAAAATTTTTTGTCATGTTGGCCTTTCGCCAAATAATGCTGATCCCACTCTAATATGGGTTGCGCCATATTGAATGGCAAGTGGATAATCGTTACTCATTCCCATGGATAAGCCTTTTAAATTAAGGGTTTTTGCCTTGTCTGCCAATAATCCGAAATGCAATCCGGCGGGTTCATCTTTTGGTGGAATGCACATTAATCCAATGATATCCATGCCCAAATCATCACGACAATAATGATAGAAATCATTTACATCATTGAGTGATATCCCCGATTTTTGATCTTCCGCACCTGTGTTGACTTGTATAAAACAGGGCCATGATGTGCGGTATTTCACGATTTCTTTGGCTAATTTTTCACGGTCAAGGGCGTGGAATACATCAAATAATTGAACGGCTTGTTTGACCTTGTTAGTTTGCAGAGGCCCTATCAAGTGAAGTTCTATATCTGAATATTGGCTTTTACGATGTTCCCATCGGGTTTGCGCTTCTTGAACGCGGTTTTCACCAAAAACGCGTAAGCCTAATGCCAAAGCCTCATCAATGCGCTCATCTGGTTGTTTTTTGGAAACGCCAATTAAAGTTGGATTGTGGCCGCCAATTTTTGATAGGATAGTATTTAAATTATCCGTAATCATGGAATTTGCGTTTGCGTGTCCATAACCATGCGGGGCGACGTTTTCCTAATAACCATGTTCGAAAACTTCTGATTGCGGCCTGAAATGACAATCCGCGTCGTTCTAAAAACCAAAAAAGCAAGCATACAGCGATGAATGTTAGAAAAGTCCACATGCGCATGTGAATGATAAAAAGCATTAAAAAAATCGCAACGCGTGCATCCAACATGAAAAACCGTGCTGGTTTCATGCTGTTACGCCAATGATAGTCCATTTGGGTTTCATAATCAGCCATAATATTATCTTAACATTTTTTGAATAAAATAACAGTTAACAATTCATCGTCATTACAGGCTTTATCCCTGCAATCCAGAAACCATAAAAATGGATTACAGGTATTTTGTTTCACAAAAACCTGTAATGACGATACACTTTTAAAAAAACATAAGAGGTAACCAATAAATGACTATATTCAAAAAAGTGGCCGTTATTGGCGCGGGCGTTATGGGAAGCGGTATTGCCGCGCAAATCACAAATGCGGGTGTGCCCGTATTATTGTTGGATATAGTTCCTGAAGGCGTAGAAGATCGAAACGTAATTGCCAAGGGCGCGGTTGATAAAATGGTAAAGGCAAAGAATCTTGAACCATTTATGGTGAAGCGAAACGCCAAACTGATTGAATGTGGGAATTTAGAAGATGATTTAGAAAAATTAGCGGATTGCGATTGGATCGTCGAAGTTGTGTTGGAAGATATCAATATTAAGCATGCAACATACGAAAAAATTGCAAAATATCGCAAAAAGGGGTCAATAGTATCATCAAACACATCGACCATTCTTCTGTCTAAATTGACTGAAGGTATGGATAAAGACATGTTGAAGAACTTTATGATCACTCATTTCTTCAATCCTGTTCGTTACCTGCCTTTATTAGAAATTATAAGCGGTGATAAAACGGATAAAAACGCAATAAAAACCGTTCAGGATTTTTGTGATATCAACCTTGGGAAAGGTGTTGTGCACTGTAATGATACCCCTGGATTTATTGTGAACCGTATCCTGACCTTTTGGATGCAAAAGGCTATTAATTCGGTTTTGAATCATAATATTCCCATTGAAGTTGCAGATGCGGTGATGTCCAAGCCTATTGGTGTTCCAAAAACAGGTGTGTTTGGCCTTGTTGATTTGGTTGGCGTTGATTTAATGCCTTATCTGTCCAAATCGCTTCTCTCAACCTTGCCTGAAGACGATGAATACAGAAACATTTACCGCAATATATCGTTCGTTGGTGAGATGATTGAGGCGGAATATACAGGTCGTAAGGGAAAAGGCGGTTTTTATCGTTTAAATCCTGACGCCCCTAAAGGGTCAAAAGAAAAACAGACCGTCCAATTTTCTGAGGCTGGATTTGATGAAAACGCAACATATCGCAAAAGCGAGAAGCCATCTTTGACATCCGTTGCAAACGGTAAAAAGGGTATGAAGGCTGTTTTGGAAACGGATGATATCGGTGGTAAATATGCGAAAGAGGTCATGATCCATACGCTGGCTTATGCTGCATCCCTTGTGCCTCAAATTGCCGATACTGTTTACGATGTCGATCGTGCGATGCAAATGGGTTGTAACTGGAAATTCGGTCCCTTTGAAATGATTGATCAACTTGGTGCCGATTGGCTTGTGAAAGAAATAGAGGCCGCTGGTTTAACAGTTCCACAATTGCTGAAAGATATTGGCGAAGGCACATTCTATAAAGTCGACAATGGTCAAAAACATTATTTCGGAACCGATGGACAATATCACGCGATTGAACGTGGTGAAGGTGTGATATTGTTGGAAGATATTAAATTAAAATCTAAACCTCTTTATAAAACGGCCTCCGCCCAATTATGGAACATCGACGATGGCGTGATCTGTCTTGAATTTACGGGCAAGATGAATGCATTGGATGAACCTGTTTTTGAAACCATTGATAAGGCAATTAAGTTAATCAACGATGAGTCGAATGACTATAAGGCTTTGGTTGTTTATAATGAAGGGTCTCATTTTTCGGCGGGTGCGAATTTAGGTTTGGCAATATTTGCAATGAATATTGGCCTATTCCCCCAAATTGAGGAAATGGTTTCAGGTGGGCAAAAGGCCTATATGGCTTTAAAGCACGCACCGTTTCCTGTTGTATCCGCACCATCGGGATTTGCCTTTGGTGGAGGGTGTGAAATTTTGCTGCATTCTGATCATGTTCAACTGCATGCCGAAACCTATACAGGCCTTGTGGAGGTTGGGGTAGGGCTGATTCCAGGGTGGGGTGGGTGCAAAGAATTAATATTGCGTTATCAAGAACGCGAAGCCGCACAATACGCCAAGGCAACAGGCGGTGAGAAAGTTTGGTTTTCACCCGATAAAACGCCAATGGGTGCGATTCGTAAGGCCTTTGAGGTGATTGGAACGGCAACCGTTGCGAAATCTGGCCCAGAAGCCAAAGACATTTATTTCCGCGACAGTGATGCCATCACAATGAATCGTAATCGATTGCTATTTGATGCAAAACAAAAGGCCTTGGAATTGGTTGAAGGGTACGAGGCACCGACCAAACGCGATGATATTCGTTTGCCAGGACCATCAGGCAAATTGGCTCTTGAGCTGGCAGTTTCCGATATGAGAAAAAGTGGTGTCGCAACGCCCTATGACGTGACCGTATCGTCGTCATTGGCAACAGTTCTTACTGGTGGAGATAAAGCCGATTGGACGGAACCGATGAATGATGATGATCTAATCAAGTTGGAACGCGCGGAATTTATGAAATTGGTTCACAACGAAGGTACTATGCAGCGCATCGAACATATGCTGGCCAAAGGTAAGCCCTTAAGAAATTAAAAAAATCCTTGTGGTTTCTTCATTATCTTTATATAAAGACATTTGATTTTTTAAATCATACGGATGGCGGGGTAGCTCAGGGGTTAGAGCAGTGGAATCATAATCCATGTGTCGGCGGTTCAATTCCGCCCCTCGCTACCAATATTTTTCTTTATATTTCAATGGTTTAAATGCATTTTGGCTCTTCGAATTTAAAGCCTAAAAAACCCTTGGGGTATCACTGGGGTATCAGTCTTTAAAGATTATAGGTTTAACCTAACTTTGAACGAATAAATTCCTGCACCTTACCCCAGATACCTTTATCATCGTTTTTATAGTGTGAATTTTTGACCTTATGATCATAAGCACGATTTGAATTTATCATATTATCAGACCAAGATTCAGCCCAAATCACTTTTCCATTTTTAATCCAATAATGAGATCTACATTTGAAACTCCAATTACCTATTGAAGGGTTTAAGGTTATATTTTCTCCATCAAATATTAATTTCCAATCGGTTGGCGTGAAAGGCGTTACGACCTCTTCACCACATCCACACGCACATTTATGTATGGCTGTGGCAAACCGCACAGACACATAAAGAATACCATCGTCTATTGCGTGTGGAATACTTTCAACAAAGTTATGATGAAATCTCAATATCTTAGGCATTGATTGTGTCCCCATTAATTATCTCGTTTTGGTTAGGTGCGAATACAGTTGAATAATGGGTATCCCGACACCAGTAAAATCCCATAAGTCTTTTCCATTGAATAATTGCCAGAATTGCGTTTAGAGCATTCAAATCAGCTATTTGAACATTGCGATTATATTCATTTTCACTTTGATCAGTCGAAAAATCAATCTTTCTATCAATATGGCCGTATTTGTCCTTCGTGCCAGTTGTAACCCGGACTTGCCCGTATATGGATAGGTCTTCGTCATTTATGTTTACGCCCATCCCAACATCGATGAAAGTCAACTGCATTTTTATTAAATGATCAATAATAACCTTTTTCGCTTGACCGTTATCAATGGCAATGAAAACGAAATTCATCCCATTTAATTCATTTAAATTGTCTTCATCAACGTAATAAGGGTGTGTTTTTATTCCTTTATGCATTTTGGAATAAAGTTTTTTATAGTATTTTACCTTATAAGGTTGCTTTTCTATTTCCTTGGCAGAGGCAGCACTCGGCGACCTAAATGCATTATGTTGATGAAACACATCACCATCGAATAGGTGTATTTGTTGCACAGGAATCTTTGCCAATTGGTCAAGAAGATATGCGCCACTACCACCAAGTCCAACTATTGCAATTTTTTCAACAGCTAATTTCTCAGTGATCGCTGATATTTCTGCACG
>JAUHXB010000177.1 GCA_030427215.1 Alphaproteobacteria bacterium
GCATGTCCCAAAAACCAGGGGCGATGACCATTCCACAAATGCCCGTAAAAACCACAAGTGTCATAACACGCGGTTTCAATAATTGATAAAAATCAAAAACCGTTGATTCTGTATCGATTAGATTCGTAGTGATCTTCATGATTTTATTTTTTTCATTTTATCAGGTGTGACAATTCCCGCAGATACAACAAGCTTAATACCCTCCTCAACAGTCATATCCAAACGAATGACATCCTTGTTTGGAACAAACAATAAAAATCCAGAAGTTGGGTTTGGCGTCGTTGGAACAAATATATTCACCGTATCGGCTTTTGTTTTATCTTGAACTTCGCCTTTTGTCTTACCAGTCAGGAACCCAATGACCCACATGTCCTTGCGTGGATATTCCACCATGACAACCTCGCGAAAGGCCTCGGACTGATTGGCAAACACCGTTTCAAAAATTTGTTTTGTCGCACCGTAAAGAGACCGAATAATAGGAAGGCGATCAAAAATCGCTTCGCCTAATTTTAGAAAATAACGCCCTAAAAAATTAGCCGTCAACATTCCAACAAGCATTAAAAACAAAACGACCGCAATCAAACCAAGTCCAGGAATAGAAAAAGGTAAATATTGCTCTGGATTATAAGCTGGTGGGATAAGTCTTTCCACCCTACCGTCAACAAAGTTAATAATTGTAATTGTTAGCCATGCTGTAATAGTAATAGGTGCCGTCACCAAAACACCGGCAATTAGATATCCACGTATGCGGGCCATAAAAGATCTTTTTATTGGCTTTGCTACTTTTTCATCACTCATATATTTAAGCCTTTATAATATGATCAAAAATGCCGCGATATTTTCCGCGTGTATCAATGATTAGTTTTGAATGATTTTTGACATCATCATAGTTAAAGGCATCATGATCCGTTGCCAACACAACGGCATCATACGATTTTAAATTATCTGCAGTTAAATCAACAGATGTAAAATCGAAATCATATTTTCGCATATTTTTAAATTTCGGGATATGAGGGTCAGAATAATCAACCTTAGCGCCTTTTTTGATTAATTTATCCATAATTTCAATACAGGGTGATTCCCGTTCATCATCGACATTTTTCTTATAGGCGATACCTAAAATAAGGATCTTACTGTCTTTTAATGGTTTTCCATGGTCATTCAATCCATGCATTAATTTTGAAATCACATAATCAGGCATCGAGGCATTTAATTCTCCTGCCAGTTCAATAAACCTGGTGTGAACGCCATATTCACGCGCCTTCCACGTTAAATAAAATGGATCAATTGGAATACAATGACCACCAAGGCCAGGCCCAGGATAATAAGCCGTGAAACCAAATGGTTTTGTGGCGGCGGCATCAATCACTTCAAAAATATCAATGCCCATTTTATCAGCAACAATTTTCATTTCATTCACAAGACCAATATTGACCGAGCGATGAATATTTTCCAATAGCTTCGTCATTTCCGCGACTTTGGTTGAACTGACCGCAACAACGGTGTCAATCGCACCATCATAAAGGGCGGTTCCAACCTCCAAACACGCCTTGGTATGTCCGCCAACAACTTTCGGAATCGTATTGGTTGTGAAATTGATATTGCCAGGATCTTCGCGTTCAGGGGAATAGACAAGGAAACTGCTCTCGCCAACGATTAACCCTGCATCCTCGACCATTGGCAACAATTCTTCTTCTGTCGTGCCGGGATAAGTTGTGCTTTCCAGTGATAAAACCTGTCCATCACGCATATGGGGTTGAACCGCCTTCATTGTATCCAAAACAAAGCTCAAATCCGGTTCACGATATTCATTCAATGGCGTTGGCACACACAAAATAATCGCATCAACATCCTTAATACGTGAAAAATCAATTGTTGCGTCCCATCGATCATCCTTTGCCGCCTTGATTGCCCCTGCATCAATATGTTCAATATAGCTTTCGCCATTTAATAAGGCATCGGTTTTGCGTTGATCAATATCAAATCCTAAAACATTATACCCCACCGCGTGATAGCGTAACATTAACGGTAAACCAACATAACCGAGGCCAACAATACCAATAACCGCGGATTTATTGTTCAATTTTTCTATCAGATCATTTTTCATGAGGTAATTTATATCAGCCGTTTGAACCCGTGTAAATCGACGTTATATTTTATAATGCTCTCGCCATATTTGTAACATCAAAACACCCCATAAGGCGTGTTGGTGATTATGTGTTCCGCGCTTATGTTGCGCCCATTTTTGTAAGATTGGATTCGCATTCAAAAAGCCGCCCTCTTCCAACTTATCTTTTTGAAAATAATGGTGACACATATCTTTCAAATCTGTCCGCATCCATTGCGCAACAGGAACCGAAAACCCCCTCTTTGGTCTTTCATAAAGATGTTCAGGGATATATTTTTTAAGCATGTCTTTTAATATTTGTTTTTGACCATGCTGTGACACCGATGTTTGAAAGGCCGCATGAATAACCGTTGGATCAAGATATGGCACGCGTACTTCCAAACTATGCGCCATGCTAGCCCTATCCATTTTGTGTAAAATATCGTTGGGCAGATAATAATGCATATCATGAAGGCGCATTGATGAAAAAATCGCATCATCATTTGAACTATCGCGCACAGACGGGTTATCCATCCATAAATTAATTAATGTGCGATAGCGTTCACTCAATAAATCTTGTTGTGCCATTTCCGCTAATTTTCGAAGCTTCAATGATATGTTTTCTGGCTTTTTGATAATATGATTCAAACCGCAGTGTGATATTATCGACAGGGCACATCGCGCCCCTGGAATTTTTTTAATCAGATCCGCCTTTTTAAATATATTTTCACCGTAAATATATCGATCATATCCATTAAACAATTCGTCGGCACCATCACCAGACAAGCACACCGTCACATGCTTCTTTGCCATTTCGGACAACAGCAATGAAGGCAATTGAGATGAATCCGCAAAAGGTTGATCATAATAGTGTGGCAAATCGGTAATGATATCCTTCGCCCGATTCATCGTTAATGTTTCGACATGGTGATCCGTGCCCAAATGGTTTGCGATCTTTTTCGCATAACGGGATTCATCATGGCTGCCTTCTTCAAAACCAATCGTAAATGTTTTGACGGGTTTATCAGACACTGATTGTGCCAAGGCCGTTATCAGCGAACTATCAATACCACCAGAAAGGAAAACCCCTAACGGGACATCAGACACCATCTGACTTTTAACCGATTGTTTTAAAAGCTCCTCAAAATCAAATTCTTTATCAATATTATTCTGTGGAACGGAATAGTAGCATTGCGTTTTTGGCTCCCCCCCTTTTTCAAAAACTAAATAATGGCCCTGCA
>JAUHXB010000003.1 GCA_030427215.1 Alphaproteobacteria bacterium
ATTCAGGAATTGATTAACAATATTGCCCAAGGCCACGGGGGTGTGTCTGTGTTTGCCGGTGTTGGTGAGCGTACTCGTGAAGGAAACGACCTTTACTATGAAATGATTGATGCGGGTGTTATTGACACCAAAGGCGATGAGTCGAAGGTTGCGCTGGTGTATGGTCAAATGAATGAACCTCCGGGTGCGCGTGCGCGTGTTGCGTTGTCTGGTTTGACCATGGCGGAATATTTCCGCGATGAACAAGGCCAAGACGTTTTATTCTTTATGGATAACGTGTTCCGTTTCACTCAGGCTGGTGCCGAGGTATCCGCGTTGTTGGGACGTATTCCATCTGCGGTGGGATATCAACCGACATTGTCAACGGATATGGGTGCGTTACAAGAACGTATTACATCAACGAATAAGGGATCGATTACATCGGTTCAGGCGGTTTACGTGCCTGCGGATGATTTGACCGACCCTGCGCCCGCGACAACATTCGCGCACTTGGATGCGACGACTGTTTTGTCTCGTGCGATATCTGAAATGGGGATTTACCCCGCGGTTGATCCATTGGATTCAACATCACGTATTTTGGACCCTCAAATTGTTGGTGAAGAGCATTATAAGGTTGCAAACCGTGTTCAACAGACCTTGCAGCAATATAAAGCGTTACAAGACATCATCGCGATTTTGGGTATGGATGAATTATCCGAGGACGACAAATTGGTCGTTGCCCGCGCGCGGAAGATCCAAAAATTCTTGTCTCAACCCTTCCATGTTGCGGAAGTGTTCACGGGTACACCGGGAACATTCGTTCAATTGGAAGACACAATCAAAGGGTTCAAGATGATTGTGGATGGCGAATTAGATCACTTGCCTGAAAACGCGTTTTATATGTGTGGTGGCATTGAACAAGCCATCGAAAAAGGCGCAAAAATGCAAAAAGAAGCGGCGTAGGTTGAATGATTGGCTGGTTAGCTGTTTTGCTAATCAGTTAAATAGCGAAAGAGCAAGATATGACACAAACAATTCAATTCGACCTTGTATCCCCTGAACAAAAAATTATGTCTGAAGGCGTGGCCATGGCCGTTATTCCGGGCACGGAAGGTGACTTTGGTGTCTTAAACGGTCACATGCCTTTGGTTGCGACAATTGGCACAGGTGTTGTTGAAATTTACCGTGAAAACATGAACGATATCACTGATAAAATCTTTATCGCTGGTGGTGTTGCCGATGTCACGGGCGATCAATGCACCGTATTGGCGGAGCAAGCGATTAATGTGAACGATATTGATGTTGACGACATTAACCGTCAAATCGCGGATATTGAATCCGACCTGTCATCCATCACGAACGAAGCGGATCAATCGCGTTTCCATAAAAAACTTGACATCCTTCGCGCCATGGCGCATTCTGCCAAATAAAATAATTATAATAAACGGCAGTTAAACAGGGAGAGTGTTTTGAACAACGCTCAAAGAAAAGCACTTCAAAAATTACGTGTTCTTTTTATCGATATTGATCACGTTCTTCATCATTATAATGCACACTATGCGCGACAATTTTCTGTGGCAACTGTGCGGTCTTTCATAAAGCTTCACCCTGAAAAAGCAGAAGGATATGAATTTGACGAACTAGTTGAAAAGGCTGTTCAATCTTATCATAAAACTGGTCGTACAACGGCTTGGTTCGCCGAGACATTTGAAATTGATGAAATGGATTTGTATATTCACCATCATGACCTGATGTGTCGGGATGACGGGTATATTGAAAACCAATTTCAAAATGGTGACATACCCTATGATGCCGAATTGTGGGATTTATTGGCGCAGGTGAAATCATTAGGAATTGAAATATACGCGCTCACCAATGGCACACAGGGATATGGTGAAATGGTGTTGGGTGATCGCGGGCATGGCGCGGCTCATCTATTTGATAATATTTTTGGAATGGATAGCGTTGATAATCCTTACATGTTGGACAAACGCCATGGCGCATTTATGAATGATATTTTGGACAAGGTGGGTTTGTTGAAACGATTTCCAAATGATATTCATGAAGGAATGAGTGATTTTGATCATTCTCATATAGGGTTACTTGATGATACGCATCGTAATTTACGCGCCCCGCGTCATCGATTTAACATACACACGACGTTACAAGTGAATAATCGTGATTGGAGAGGCCCATCGCAAAGCCACCTTGTCACACATGATATCAAAGATTTATTGAGAGATATTATCGTTGCAAACGCCCCGCACGCACTTGACCTGGCCTTGAGGGCGTGAGCATAAAAAAAGGGCTGAAACCAGTTAAGGTTCCAGCCCGAAGTCGTGAGAGAATTAAAGAGTATGATAAAAGCCTTATACCCAAAACTCTTTTATCGATAAGGCCATAACAACATATTCGTCATTATCCTTTTAATAAGAGTTTTTGGTCTGAGTTATCCTTTTATTCGTTTTCTTTTCAACTCCTCACTTTTTGAGGGATATGCACGTATCAAGAAATGTCTCTTGATAATTATAGAATACATACTTTACGTTAAATATGATTGAAAATTAGATAAAATTTGAATGAAATTCGGCTTATTATTCGGGCTTAGAAATCATCACAACATTCATGTCGCGCATAACACGGCAAAATTCAACAAATTCGCATAATTCAGGGCTAATTTGTCGGTTGTCTTTATCCAAAAGGGACCAGAATTTGCGGCGAATATCAATATGGTCCTGACTGCCTGCACCGATTGCACTCACATCTGTTCCAGACGGCAAAAGGGGTATGAGGGCACAATCTTTGCGTCTGAGGCAACTTTCATATTGTCGCCTGTCTTTAATACGGCCTTTTTCAAATTGTTGTGCGGTGGCTTGCATCTTACGATAATAATTCTGAATAATGTCATTCACATTAACATTATAATTATTTTCTATAAGATTAAGGCTACGGCATTTTCTGTCCGGCGTTTGACCATTAAGCGCAGGTTTATAGCATTCATCAGAAAAAGAAACATATTTGGGCTTATCCAAAAAATCAGCAAAAATATGATCTTCATATAGAGGATATTGATCAATATAGAGTTCAAGAGCAAAGTGATCACCGTCTTGTGAGATAGTAATATAGTCTTTCCTCCACTGAAATTTTTGATGCGCGTAAACCATGGTCGCGGCAATCAATAACAAAAAGCACAGGCTCAAGATTATTTTTTTATGGCGCATAATAAAAACCAAGAGAGCACATAAACCGCTAAAAACCGCAAAAATCGTTCCATGCCCACCTTCGGAATAGGGCCATTGACTTAGGAAAAATATAGAGCCCACGGCAAATAAACCCGTTCCAATGATGGCTGGTAAAACAAAGCTGGTATCGCCTAAATCTTTAAACATGAATTATATTATACATTGAACCCAATGGTTTTCCACCCTTTTAAAAGGGCATTTGGCAGGTCCGCTTGAAACGCCATTTCTTCCTTACTTGTCGGGTGGCGCAGCGTAATTTCACGGGCGTGAAGGTGAAGCCCATTATGGATTTCACCATTGTCAAACGGCATGGGATTATCATTATATTTGTAATCCCCCATTAAGGGCGCACCAATAATTTTGGCATGCACACGAATTTGGTGCGTTCGGCCTGTCTTTGGATAAAACGCAACAAAGGCAATGTCTTTGCCTGCACGGTCAATTACTTCGAAATCAGTCACTGCGTCTTTACCATTATGGGGGTCATGAATCATCATTTCACCACCTTCCGCACCTCCAATGGTTTTATTTAATGGGGCGTTGATTGTGCCCTCATCTTCAATCGGGGCGGGATTTGTTAACGCCCAATAAGTTTTTTGCACCTGATGCGTTTGAAATTGTTTGGTGAGTGCGCGTGTGGCCTCCGCCGTTTTGCCCAAAACCAACACACCCGATGTATCACGGTCAAGACGATGACACAGGCGCGGTTTCACACCCTTTTTCATGTAACTGTTCAACATGCCATCAATATGGATTTTGGTTTTTGTGCCGCCCTGTACCGCCAACCCATTGGGTTTATTCAGGATTAATATATCGGCATCTTCAAACAAAACCATATCCTCAATTTGATCGCGGTCACGTTGATCAAACATGATTTTTGGACGGTCGTGATTGCCATGTTCTAACGATGGGGGCAGGCGCAGCTCATCATCCTTTGACAAACGGCTATCCGCCTTGGCACGCTTGCCATTAATGCGGATTTGCCCTGTACGGATTAATTTTTGTGTTTGCCCGAATGTCAGCGTTGGAAATGATTTTTTTAAAAATCGATCCAATCGTTGGCCATCGTCGTCTGGTTGAATAATCATGATGTATCTTTATCGTACCCCACGCCAAAAATCCATCCCTCCATTGAAAGTTGTCGGCTATTTTCATAGGGAGTGTGTAGTTTTTCAGGGATGGTATGGCCTTCACCGCATAGATATTTTAACCCTGCCGCAGAAATAATCGCGTCACTATCATGGTCAGAATGAAAATCAGGTGTAAATTCATCTGCGCCCAATTTTTTTAAGATGATATTTAAATCATCTTTATGTCGAATTTTTTGATTTCCAAGCCCTGCGCGTTTGATAAACAACCTAGGATATATTTCGGTGATAACAATCTGTGCCTGATTATAAGGCATCGGATTATCATTTTTACTAAGGTTCTTTTCAAAGGGCCAAAATTTTATTTGCTCACCATGGGTTTGTTTCAAATAATGCGCCATACGCATTGCGGCCAATCCACCTTTGCCAACTTGTTTTGCGCCAATTAATTTAAATGGGCTTTCTGGCAACCCATATCCACTTTCACCGCAAGTGATTTCCGTTTGACGTTTTGGCATTTGAAACCCGTTTGGCATTTTTCCTGATGTCCAAAAATAGGATGTATAATTTGCATCTTCCCAAAATCCACCTGCAAAAAAATTAGGTGCATTTTTACTGTGCTTTTCAACTTCTGCCCACAAATCAAAAACATTTTTCTTTTCACCCATCTGCGATTGCACAATATCTTTAGCATACCCGAAATTGGCATCTATTCCGATTAAAATCCGTTTATTCTGTGTGACCAATTCATCAATATAATCAGCGATCTTTTGTCGAGACCATGGACCATTGATAAGGTCAACGCCAGATGCATTACGATCACATGATGCCACCGCAATGGCTTGTGTATTAACGGGGGATTTCGCTCCTGACCAATCAATGGCAATAAATTGATCAAAGTTTTTCATTGCGAATTTTGTTTCTTTTTATTATTTGTGTAAATCTAACATAAAACAAAAGAGGGATATTATGATCAAATTTATTTTAACAACGGCAATTATTTCAACTGCGTCATTTAGTGCGATGGCTCAAATGCCAGAAAACACATCAACACGCGTGATGATGGCATCAAAAATGGATTGCACAGAATTAACATCAGAGATGGAGCGTTTGAATTCAATCGTGACAGCCGCTGGTGGTGCAAAAACGAGTGATACATTGATGGGCGGTGCCGCCGCCGCGGGAACTCAGGCCGCAATTATGAGTGGCGCAGGGTCATCCATTCCATTTGTTGGTGGTTTTTTAAATGCGGCTAAATCAGTGACATCGGCAAACGCAGAAAGCAAGGCTGAAATGGCGTCAGAGGCCAAAAACGAAATTAGCCGTTTATCAGGCATCGCCGAAGTCAAGGGCTGTATGTAATTATAAAAAAATCGGGCGTGGGTTAGAACGCGGTGGCGCGTAACATCCACGCCGTTTTATCATGAAAAGTTTGGCGGCCGATTAACATGTCGGCCGTTACTTCATCGCCAACATCCGCGGCCTTTTCAATAGCCTCGGCAATATGTTTGGAAATTGTTTCATGATCTGCGGCTAAATCCTTGACCATATCCATGGCCTTCATCATGTTTTTCGCTTCACCCATATCGGATGGTTTCATAATTTCAGCAATATTCATTGGTGCATAGGCGCCAAGGGCGCGTATACGTTCCGCCAAATCATCCATGGCCGTCCACATATCCGTATAGTGTTCGCCGAATAAACGATGAAGTGAATCAAAGTGAGGTCCTTCGACATTCCAATGATAAGCATGTGTTTTGAAGTACAACATAAATGTGTCCCCCAAAATATGGTTTAGGTTTTCAACCATTTGAGTTGTGTGATTTTTCTCTAAATATTGTGTCATTATTATTTATCTCCATTATCTGTTGTTGGTGGCTTAGGACTTCTATTCCTCATGCCACTTGGCCCTTGGGACATATTGCCGCCTGGGCTCATGCCCGGTGTTGAAATACGAGGGCCCAAATCGACCTTTGGCGCGGTGGCCAATTCATTCGATAATTCACGTTGTAATTGAGGCGCCAATTGTAAGACAGATGGTGATACACCGCGCAAGGTTCCGCTGCTCTCATTCTCTTCGCCTAAATCATCGCGGTGGATGGGTTGCCCGCTTATGACTGTTTTCAACCATTGTTCGGCTTGTGCGATATTTGTTGTGCTCATAATTTTACCACTCCCCAACCTTATCGGCCTTTGTATCATTAATATGCATCAACGGAATACGATAGGCCTCGTGAATAAAGGATTTATCAGTCCCAATCATATATAAATACGTCCGTTGTTTGATATAGTTCACGAAATCTTCGGCAATAGGCACATTCAAATGCATTGTGTCCATGGTTTCACCAAATTCCAAAGAGAGGGATTGCGTTTCATGGTCAAACATCGCGGCGGTCACAACAGAATCAAATTTACCTGTGGTCACCAAACCAATATCGTGTGTTTTGCTTATCAATAAATCAATATTCATGACATAGAGTATCGGATGTATTGGATTTTCAATCAACCAATAATATTGAGTGATTATTACGCGGCAGATTTTTGTGTTTTTTTTCTGAAGTCAGGAACATAATTTGTGCCTATGTGATTCATACCAAGCTTATTCGTATAATAATTAAATAAATTAGGGTGGTTTGTGCCACTCATACTCCAATAAACATACTCATTATCTTTAAATAATTCTTCCATTATCATTTCGAAAAATTTCCCACCTTTTCCATTACCAGCCTTATTCGGAAACAAACCAAGATTCTCAATTTCAATAATTCTTCCAGGCTCGACAAAGCTGTCTCTAAATTCAGCCAAATCATTTTTCATGGGTTTTTTAATGAGGCTATAGCCAATCACATGGTGATCTTCCAAAAGGTAAAAGAGCTTGGTAAGTGGTCTAGATAGATTATTGCTGATATATTCTATATCGTTATATTTCTCGATTTCATCCCAATCCCATTTTTCGCCAACTTTCCTAAGTAAAGTTAAAAACTTCTCAACCGAAGCAGGGGTCTCAGTAAATGATAAGGAATTATAAAATCCATTAAAATGACCTGACTTTCTTTTTTTTAAAAACTCGTTTCTATGCATCATTAAATGATACCTTGGGATTGTATTATTCATTATTGGTCTCCATTGCCACATAGTTCCAAGCTAAATTAAAAAATAAAAGCTGACACTCTGCTAATTCTTTTTGGTTAAAAGATGATACTTCAATATTATTTTCAGAAAAATTTAAAAACGAAACTTTATTGCCAAAGATAAAAATTGTTTTGTCATTAAACAGATCAGAGGGAAACCATCTGTAATCACAATATGTAGATCCTAAAAAACTATCATCACCCTCTTTAACGATAACCCTGTAATTATAATTATCTTTTATTGGTATCATTCGATTCACATGCATTTCCAAGAAATCGGCGCCAAGCCATTTTAAGACTAAGTCTGAAATCCCATTAAAAAGGCAAATGTCACCACCAATATCTCGAGCTGTTTCATAAAGGTCATCATAAAATTCTTGAAATCCCTTTTGACCCTTATAAATTTTAAGAGCTTCGCGGTTTTCGCGAACACCATTTCCCTCAATGAATTCAATATTATTTTTTTCGAATGCGGATTGGATCGCTTCCCGGCTGTCATGTTTTACGCCGTATAAATCTTTTTCAATTCGGATGATTGATGGCTTGGACACACCTGATCTTTCGGCTAGGTCCGCTTGGGACCATCCTAATAATTGGCGCGCTGCCGCAATTTGCTTTCCATTTGTTAACATAAAAATATTAAGTCTTTGTTTTAATTGTGTATTGTTTTTATTTCTTAACTCTTTGTTAACTATTTTGATAGAAAAAGTCAACGTCTTTTTATTTTTTGTAAAAAATATATTGACAATGCATTATGAAAACATGTATAACTTTAAACATAGAAAACGGAAGAGCATTATGAGCCAAAACGCGATTGAAATAACGGAAGAAAAAGCAATGGATGCGGATGTCCGCGAGATGTCTCAAGACGAATTAATGGAGATTATTCGCTATTTAGATGAAGAGCGCCATAATATTGCCAAACGTGTTTTACAAGCTAATAACAATGAGCCAAAGGTCGAAATTAACAAAAGAGTAGCATAAATATAAAAGTCAATTTGGGTGGGGTGTTCGTACTCTATATAATGTTCTTCCCCACTGACATCAAAAATGGATGCGGGCATTCCTCCCAAACTGACTAAACCTTTATACTCCACTTGAAATTCAAGTGGAGTTTTCTTTTATATAGCCATTTTCATAGGGGGTGCTATGATAAGATTACATGTTTCAAAAGTTAAAAAATATTACAGCATCGTGGATTAAAAAGCCTCAAGATAAAATTGAGAAAGCCCTTAATATCCCTGCACCTATACGCGCGGAACAGTCCGAACCGACAAAACAATATGCCGATCATCCATGCCCCAATTATATGGGGCTTAAAATGGTGTTTCGTAATGTTGGGCGGATGAGTGCGATTATCGAAACAATGGGCCGTGATTTTTTAACGGCTATGCCCCAAGGGGCCTATGTATCGCGCCTTGGTCAAATTGCGTTTTTATATCGTCGTCAACATGAGGATTTAGCAGATCCAAAATTGGTTGACCTTCTGGGCTTAGCGCAACAGCATTTACAAACCTGCCCTGAAGATTGGGATGAATGGGATCGCGCAAATTTACGTGAAATTGAAACATCCATTCGCCACCACGCGGGTGTACCTGCCGATTTAATCGAAAAACGCGCGCGCTTGGCCTATGAAGGGCGACATGTTCATCGTGATGTTTTGAAGAATAATGACTGGGATCAGGCTCAAACTTTTTTAGAAGGGATGATTGAACTTCACCAAAAAATTGCTGATGCCAAACAATTAAATGACAATGATCACCCTGAATCACGGTATCAAGCTTTGCTTCGTGAATTTATGCCTGGCGCCCGAATTGATGATATTGATCAGCTGTTTAGGGGATATAAAGGCGAAATTGAAACATTACTGCCTCAAATTATGGCCGCGCAAAACACGCGTTCCGAACCTTTGGGTATGTCAGGTGTATTTAGTGGTAAATCACAATTATGGTTGAATAAGGCGCTTTTAAAACTCATCGGGTTTGATTTCGAACGTGGTGGATTATATGAAACGGGTCACAACCCCGTTGAAGGCGGAACGCCGGACGATACACGTCTTGTCATCAAAACAGCAAAAATTGGAACATTTTTGGACAGTATGAAATCGGCTCTGCATGAAGGTGGGCACGGATTATATATTCAAGGCCTTCCTCGAAAACAATGGCGTTATCAACCAGTGGGACAGGATTTGGGCGCATTGGTCCATGAATCTCAGGCCCTTTTGATTGAAATGATTTTAGGGCGTAAACGTGAATTTTTTGAATTTCTCGCCCCTCGCACCGAAGGTGTCTTCCAACGATTTGGCGACCCTGCCATAACCGCCGAAAATTTATGGCGGACAAAAAATCATGTTCATAAAACATTGGATCGCAAATCCGCGGACGAAGTCACCTACTTTCTTCATATATACATGCGCACCATTCTTGAACGCAAATTAATTTCAGGCGAATTGGCCGTGAAAGATCTGCCCGATGCATGGGCGCAATATTCGAAAGAATTTTTTGGTAAAAAACCGAAAAATAATGCGGAAGGATGCCTTCAGGATGTCCATTGGTTTGTTGGGAAATTCGGCTATTTCCCTGCTTATGCCCTTGGCCATATGATGTCGGCCCAAATATACGAGGCGATGTTGCGCGATATTCCACAAATTCCAACCATGCTTCGACAAGGTCAATTCGGCGATATCCACATTTGGCTGAACAATAAAATCTATCAAAAGGGGCGCGTCCAACGTCCTGATGATTTGTTGCAGACAATCACTGGCGAGCAACTATCCTATGACGCATTGGTCCGCCACATTAAAAACCGATATTTGGGATAAAGCGGTCTTCCATTCCTAATTAATCAACGGTATAAAAAATCATGAGTAAAAAACAAATTTATAAACCAAAACCCATTAGTGGATTTCCCGAATGGTTACCCGAAACCCGAATGGTGGAACAACAATGGTTGGACCATATCCGCCGTGTATTTGAATCCTATGGGTATGTGTCCATTGAAACCCCCGCGGCGGAGGAAATTGACATCCTCACCGCCAAGGGTGAAACAGATAAAGAGATTTATACCCTAACCCGTCTTCAAGCCGACGAGGATGATAAAAAGGAGGCACGGATTGGCCTTCATTTTGATCAAACTGTGCCCTTTGCCCGTTATACGGCGATGCATTTTAATGAATTGGATTTTCCGTTTAAACGATATGCCATGCAAAAGGTATGGCGCGGTGAACGTCCACAATTGGGCCGCATGCGTGAATTTTATCAATGTGATATCGACGTTATTCATGTGGATCACCTGCCCCTGCATTTTGATGCGGAAATGCCCGCGGTGATTCACGAAGCCTTAGAAGGGCTTGATATCGGAAGCATACAGATAGGTATAAGTAATCGTAAGATTCTTAAAGGCCTTTTAAACCGTTTAAATGAAGAACAACAAACATTACTTTTTAGAATCCTTGATAAAAAAGATAAGCTAGAAAAAGGTGATTTTGAATCTCAAGTCAAAGATTTTATAAGTCAGAATACAGAGAATGAAACAATTGCTAGCTATATGTTTTCTGATATTAAAACATTGTTAGCTTATAGAGATAATTTAATAACATTACCGTTATTAGAACAGATAGAAATTTTAGCTAAAATTCATGACGGTCATATTGATTACGACTTAAACCAAGAATTAAAAGCAAATTCGACACTTCCAAATTTTAAACATCCAACTACTGAATTTTTTGTGGGTTTAGAAGAATTGATATTTGTACTTAAAAACTTAAAAAACCTTCCAGAAAACAGTGTTGTATGTGATTTTTGTCTTATTCGTGGATTAGATTATTACACGGGGACGGTCTATGAAACCCGATTATTGGATATTCCTGAATTTACATCATCGGTCTGTTCTGGCGGTCGATATGATGATTTGGCGGGTAGCTATATCAACAAACACCTTCCCGGTGTTGGGATTTCCATTGGCTTTACACGGTTGTTTGATGTGTTGCGTCATAACGGATATATCAAAAACACGCGTAAAACGCCGACTGATATTTTGGTCGCGCTGCCCAAGGAAAAGGACCGCGAAATTGCCAATCAGGCCGCGCAAACATTGCGTCAAAATGGTTGGAATGTTGAGGTCTATCACGCACCTCAAAAAATCGCGAAGCAAATTGGTTATGCCGAGAAAAAAGGAATTCCATCGATATATTTCCCTGATTTGCAGGAGGTTAAGGATATGACCGCTGGAACACAGAGCGCCGTAACTATTGCCGAATGGGTTAAATAAACTTTGTTACAGTAACCCTAACTCCGCTAATTCCTCTGCCATTTTTTCATCCAACTTGCTTGCGTTGTCATCGGCTTCTGGGTCAAAAGGATAGAGATCGGGGGGCGATTGTTCCGCCTCTAAATATCGCCATCCTTGCATTGCGCGTTGAGGTTTAGGTTGAACCAGCATGATTTCAGGATCTTTGGTAATCATGCAGAATTTTTTTCCATTATCATCAACCAATGTTTCAATATCAATAATGGTTTGGCGCATGACGATGGCCCCCTTGATAATCCAATAAACACTGCCTCCATCAAGAATTTCCGCCTTACGCTTAGGAGTGTTGCGTGTGGTGAAATAGTTATAGCGATTGTGATCCGTTCCCTCGATCATCCGGGAATGAATTTGATTATCGTATAATTCGCGGGGACTGTGAATTCCCACACAAGGTCTCATAATATTGACATGCATATTTAACTATTCACCATAAGTTACAACTGTATTACCATTTCAGATATGAAATGTTTGTCGCCTGTTTCAAGGCTGATCTTAACCTTGTTTGTTTTTAGCACTTCAATCGCTAATGCGCAATTAAGTGTTGGGGAGGTCGCGACACAGGCTGATATGCGCGGATATTCAACATACCACCAATTTGCAAGCGATGATCAAGGCAAAACACGGCCAATGATGCAGGCGCCTCAACCAATTGTGAATCAACAATTATATCAACCTAATACGATGTTGGATAATACCCAAATCGTTAGCCCGCGTGATGATATAATGGTGGATGATAAACCGTCGCGGATTGAAATATTTTATCGTGAACGCACAGGCGATAAATCTCTTAACCAATATGGATATGATTTGTTTTATACGGCGGATCAAAAGCCCGCGCTTGATCGTGATGGTCGCGCTATGCAAACAACCGCAACAGCGGGGGCCGTGTCGGATGATTATATTTTACAGGCAGGTGATAAAATCAATGTTATTTTTTCAGGGGAAACACGGAAACGTGAAACATACGACATTGAATCCGATGGGCAATTATTTATTGATGATTTGGGGGCGGTGAATGCCGCGGGGCGATCATTACAATCAATCAAAAATGATATCAATGCCATTGCGGAAAACATGAATTACCGTGGTGATATTTCCGTGTCCGTTGCCGCCATGCGTCAAATTGGTGTGTTGGTCGCGGGCCAAGTTCATAAACCAGGTCGTCACCAATTATCAGCCTTTCATTCCGTTTTGGATGCGCTCAACATGGCGGGAGGCATTCGTAAAAACGGATCATTACGTAATATCAAACTGATCCGAAAAGGCCAATCACAAATCATCGATTTATACGATGTCATTGCCTTCCAAAAAATAGGACATGATGGGGCATTGATGGATGGAGACCGTATTATTATTCCACCGCTTGGCCCCACATTTGCGGTTGTGGGGGACGTCAAACAATCGGGCATATTTGAATTAAAATCGAATTTTAATAATGTTCGACCAATGTCTCTAAACCAAGCGTTAAAAGTCAGTGGTGGTGTTTTGGGTGGTGGACAAATTCGATATTCGCTGACCCGCGCTGATGGTGTGGTTGTGAATATGACTCAGAAATCCCGTGCGATGATTACCGATGGTTCAATCCTGAATGTTATTCGCGCAACAGACCGTTTGGCGAATGCTGTTGAAGTGTTGGGCTATAGCCGCAAAAACGGCATTTATGATTTGGGTAGTGCGGGGACATTACACGCCCTGATGGGAGATCGACAAATTTTCGGTGATGATACTTATCCATTAATGGGTGTGATTGCACGTGTTAATCGTGACAGTCTCACCCGAAAAATGATGGGCTTCTCTCCGCAAGCCGTCGCCTTACCCCAAGCTGATCGACAGTTGGACGCAGGGGACAAAATTTATCTGTTTTCACATGACGACATCGCCGATATTTTGACTGAAAAAAATTATAGCAAAACCGAATTTCAACAAATAAGCCTGTCTAATAAACCAGACGCATTTCCAAAACTGGTTCGTGACTTTGTGATTGATAGTGCGGTGAGTATCCAAGGCGCGGTTCGGCAGGAAGGCCAATGGCCCGTCGGCACTGTAACAGATTTAAAAACACTCATTTCTGTGGCGGGCGGGCTAACGTCAAAGGCCTCACGATCCGATATTGAAATCACATCGCGTAATGCTGATTTGGGCAACGCACACCGTCGTAGAAAGATTGATGCAAAGGACATGCGTCTATCCAATGTCATGTTGGAACCAGGGGATCAGGTTCGCGTGAATGAGAGATATGAACAAGCAGTTGAAAAAACCGTCCGTGTGACGGGCGAGGTTAAACAGCCTGGATCATATGATTTAATGCGCGGGGATACATTATCATCCGTTATTGAGCGGGCAGGCGGCTTAACCCCTGATGCTTACCCACCTGCGGCGGTGTTTTCACGCAAGAGCGAGCGCAAACGCGAGGCGCAAAAATTCCGTGCTGCGGCGCAGGAATTGGAACGTACCGTGTCTGTGAATTTGAATGCAGTGGATAAGGACGCGGCGCTAACCCCCTCACAAATTACAATGGCGCGGAAATTGGCCGATGACTTACGGTCGGTTCAGGCGGTGGGGCGTGTGACGGTTGAGGCCGACCCAACCGTTTTATCCGTTCGTCCTGAAATTGATATGTTGGTCGAAGATGGCGATCATTTGCACATTCCGAAACGATCATTAAACGTGCGTGTGTCGGGTGAAGTGATGAACCCCGCCAGCCTGTTGTTCGAAGAGGACAAAGACCCGAATGATTATATTCGCGAGGCAGGGGGCAAAAGTTATTATGCGGACAGCTCACGCATGTTTGTCGTTTATCCCGATGGATCGGCACAACCGTTAAAAGGAACAGGATGGGCATCAAATAAACCCGCAATGATTATTCCAGGATCAACCATTATCGTTCCGCGTGATCCAAAACCATTTAGCTTTATGGACAGTTTCAAAGACATCACCCAAATCCTCACCAACATGGCGATTACGGGTGTGTTTATAGAGGACATCGCAACGGATGAAAATTAAAGATGCCTTCTTCGACTTTTGGCCTGCAAATATCATTTCTCTGCGCTTCCAATGCTCATGTATATTTATATACATTCCGCTTCGGTTCTCGATTAATAATATTTTCGCCTCAAAATTCTTTGAAGTCATTCTTTAATTTTAAATACAAATGAAACTTTCAATCATCACCATCACAAAGAGCAATCCGCACGGATTTGCAAAAACAAAACACTCCGTGGATTCACAAACATATTCTGATTTCGAATGGGTTGTGATTGATGGCGATATTGAACCTGATAACGGGATTTATGACGCCATGAATAAAGGGATTAATCGCGCGAATGGAGATTATCTGATTTTCATGAATGCGGGTGATGAATTTGCGGATGAAGACACGCTGTTGAGCATTTTAAAATATCAGGCTGATTTTATCTATGGCGATGCAATTGAAGAGAATTATTTAAAAAAATCAAAACACCATACTCAAATTACAAAAGGCATGATCACCCATCATCAATCCATGATTTACAGGCGATCTGTGATTGGTGATTTACGATATGATGAAAAATACATCATCGCCGCGGATTATAAATTTACGATTGAGTATTTGGGGCGGTGTCGATCATTTTTAAAATTGGACATGCCGATTTGTATTTTTGAAACGGGTGGCGTGTCCCAACAAAATGCAAAACAGGGCCGCATCGAACAAGTTCAAATCCGCGATGAATTGGGCTTACCAAACGCCGCAACCCCCTATCGACAATGGGTGGGGCAGGTTTTAAAGGCCATTTGCCCAAAATTATATTGCGGTTTACGAAAACAGGGCTTATAAAACGGCATGTCAAAAATAAAACGAAGTGTTTTAATCAGTGCGGTTGTGAGCGAAGGTATCCATCTTTTTTGCTGTGTTCTGCCGACGGTATTTAGTGTGTTTAGCCTGCTTGCAGGTATGGGCATGATTGCAACTCTTCCTGGTTTTATTGATAATGCACACCATATCATTCACGATTACGAAATATATATGATTTTAACATCGGCCATTATTTTGGTTATTGGATGGGTATTATATTATTATTCTCGTCAAATTGATTGCCATGTCGAAGGGGAATGTCACCACGCCCCGTGTGAAACCAAAAAGGATCGTACAAAAATATTTATGATTATCGCAAGCGCGTTGTTTCTAATGAATGTGACTGTTTATACTTTGGTTCATAAACCCCATGATGAGGCGCATTATCATGATCAAAAATAAATCTCCTCTCCCTAAGGGAGAGGGCAACGAAGCTTAATCTCGGCGAAGCGATAGCGAAGACGAATTATAGCTGTAGTGGGTGAGGGCCTACGATGTTGATTAAAAGTAGCATAGATTTTACACCCTCCCCTTAATCCCCTCCCTGAGGGAGGGGAGATTGGGCTTATGCCTTAACTATTGCGCGATTATATTTAAAACGGCTAAGCGCATAATCCAATCCGGCTTTACCATCCAAAAATCCACCTTTTATGATATAGCCATAGACGAAATGAACATAAGGGCGAAGGGTAGATGTTCGGAACATATCTTTCATAAATTCGCGTTTGAAAACAGGGTCAACGGGCCACGCGTTCCGCGCATTCATACCACGCTCCCATTGGATATAATTGCCGTGCCGTGCCTGCCAATCACCTTTGCGGTCATGATGCATAATGGGGGATTTAACTTGTCCGATAGTCGCGGTTTGGTTTTCCCTGATCACAGGTTGATAATGGCCTTCCACTTCCCATCCGCCTTTTAAATCCAAATCATCGACAGGTGCATATTCAAACACTGATTTTTTAAAAAGGCATAATTTATTATTTTTTGCGCCATATTTTAATGGCGTATTATTCCAAACCATATCCGAAGAAACGAAAT
>JAUHXB010000178.1 GCA_030427215.1 Alphaproteobacteria bacterium
GGCATCATCTGCGGCGTCTGCGGCATCCGCGGCCATTGATCATATGCGTGATTGGGCGCTCGGTACACCCGATGGTGATTGGGTATCCATGGGCGTTCCAAGTGACGGATCATACGGTATTAAAGAAGGTATTATTTTCGGATATCCGTGTACTTGTAAGGATGGAAAATATGAAATCGTTCAGGGATTAAGCATTGATGATTTTGCATCCGAAAAAATAAAGGCCACCGAATCCGAATTGCGCGAAGAACGCGCCGCGGTTGAAGGGTTGTTTGGGTAACTCTCAATAGTCGTCATTGCGAGCCTTAACGCCCCCGATCAAGTCGGGGGCCAGAGATTATGTAACGCATAAAAAAATTATTACGTCACTGGGTCCCCGATCAAGTCGGGGATATTTTTTTGTAATTTTATAACTTTTTTGTGGGCGCATTGATTTTTTCCTTGCGCTCTTTCTTTGTTTTTGGTTATGGTAAAAATAAAAAAGCAGGGAAATATGCCTAACATTCTATCAGAAATGACTATGATACAGACTCATTTTGGTCAATATGCCAGAGAATATATTACTGATCGTAATCGTAACATTGCGCGTTATAAACAAACACTTTTAAATGCCTTTAAGAATTTTGATGGTGCAGTTTCTGGTGCCCATCCAGATCATATTATTCATGACATCCTTTCCGTTATCGAAGAAAATATGAATTCTCAATATCCGCCTTCTGCATTTGAAATGAAAGAAATATGCCAGTCTATATTTGATGGATATTGCGAAGATTTACAAAATTTGGAGAAAGAATATAATTGTTTTAATAATTGGGATTACGCTTTGTATCTCGATGATTGGAATGGTGTTTTGCAAGGGCAACAAGATGTGTCCTCACCTTTTGATTTAAACAAGTTGCCTATTCCCGATATGATATCAGATATCGCAAAGGCCGCTCAAATTGCAGATGATCGTAGGGATACAATACACGATCAATATGATTTGCTACATAGGCAAATAGAGAGATTTGCGGAATGGTGGAATTCACCTCAAAAAACCAAAGTATTTGAATCATATAAATTTTTAAGACAGTTGAAGCCAGAGCAGAAAAAAGCTTTCAATTGGGGGCAGGTAAGTCTAAACCATGGATAAAAAATCACGATTACAATTGCCCATCTTACAAGGTGATATCATATCCTATGATGGTCAAGATCCATCGGTTCGGGCAATAATTGATGGCGAATTTAGACCATTTAAAGGTCCACAAGTTCGTTCTGATTTTAAATCTTTGGTTACTGCTTTAGGCAATAAATCAAAAGAAGAAGAAAAGGCTCATCAAAGAGAGCAAAAGTTTAAAAATGGTGATATTCACCCAATTACATACTGGCGAGAACATGAAGGTTTGGGGACGCATCAATTTGCCGCAATATTCAATGTTGATGAAATGGATTTAATTGAAATGGAGGCAGGAAATTTGTCCGTTCCTTTCGCGTTATATAAATTAATTTGTAAAAAATTCGATCTTCATCCAACAGAATTTTATAACGAAAAACATGACATTCCCGATTCTGAAATGGTTATATTACTATTGGATGCTTATAATAACCCGTCTGATTATGTCTGTTCAAATGGTGAATTAAAAGGTGATCTTGAAGACAGCTTATCTGATCTGGGCGATGCGAAGCTTAGTTATATTGTTATTAAGGATTATTATGACGGGTTTGAGGGTATACAACCCAAGATAGGCCAGATAAGACAACCCCCTGATGTCTTAAAAGCCAGAGAGTATGATTTTAAACAATCCGTTGTGGGTGCATTATTGGATAATGATGGGCATTTGCATTTTGCAATTCATCAATCCCCCACGGAATGGTTGGAAAATCAAAGAGAATTTCACCTTAATCACGCCGAAAAATGTAAAAAAACCAATCAAAATATGAAGCGTCTTTTGGATAAATTGGATGTAAGTACTTACGATTTAACAACTCAATATTTTGGTTCTGATTCTACGGTTATATTGAGCAAATGGTTTGCACTATATTTGGATGATAGGGACAATCACGATGACCAATTGCCAAATTTATGGAGCCATATAAGCCAAGATATAGTGGATCACGGTTTGTTTGATACCAATTACAATAATATAAGTATGCTGTATGATAAAGTGAAGCTCTTATTCCCAATGTGTATTGCATATAATTCTCGCGCAGAGGAAGCCGATTTATCCAAATTAAGAGCAGGATGGATTGAAGATATTTTAGATGATTTGGGTGAAGATTTGCAATTTTATAACGCAAGACAAATGATATTGGCGGAAACGAATTTGGCCAAACCAAAAGGTAAATCAGATTCTGAAAACTGGTTTCAATCGCCGTCTATAAAATTCATGTCGCAAAAATTATTAAATCGTTCGGGTCAACCTGTGATTGGGCGTAGTTATAGGCTTGGAACATTAAAGCTATAATAATAGATATTGGCCAAATATCGAACAGACTTGCGCTCTTTGTATCCACTTGCTATGAAATATAAAATCAAACAGTTAAAGGACTAATCATGCCAAACCCTCTTCCGTATAAACGTGTCTTGCTTAAAATGTCTGGTGAAGTGTTGATGGGAGATCAGGAGTTCGGCCTTGATCCCGTTACGGTTCAACGTGTTGCATCGGATATTAAGGATGTTCGTGACACGGGAATAGAGGTCTGCGTCGTTGTTGGAGCAGGGAACATCTTTCGCGGTGTGTCTGGTGCCGCCAATGGTATGGATCGCACCACGGCCGATTATATGGGCATGCTAGGCATTGCGATTAATGCGCTCGCGCTTCAAAACGCGTTGGAACAATTGGGTGTGCCAACACGCGTGCAATCGGCCCTTCGTATGGATGCGATTTGCGAACCTTATATTCGCCGCAAGGCCATGCGCCATATGGAAAAGGGGCGTGTTGTTATTTTCTCTGCTGGAACTGGTAACCCTTATTTCACATCTGATACAACCGCCGCGTTACGCGCATCGGAAATGGATTGTGATGCGTTGTTCAAGGCGACAAAAGTTGATGGTGTTTATTCGGCTGACCCAAAAAAGGATAAGAACGCAGAACGTTTTGGAACAATATCTTATATGGATGTCTTAACCAAAGACCTGAAGGTTATGGATGCCACCGCAATTTCATTGGCGCGTGAAAATAATGTGCCTATTGTTGTGTTTTCAATCCTTGAGGACGGTAATTTCAAAAATGTTATGGCTGGTGAGGCCGCATGTACAGTTGTGTCGGATTAGGCAACATCTTCTAACAGCACCAAATCACCCATTAACGATTTTCCGTTTGTCGATGTAACACGCACATTTTCAATCG
>JAUHXB010000179.1 GCA_030427215.1 Alphaproteobacteria bacterium
TAAAACCTCGTCCTTATCATCCTGAATATCCCATTTATTAATGGCGATGACCAATGCGCGGCCTTCCTCAATCACATGGGATGCAATCATCAAATCTTGTTTGTCCAATGACAATGTTCCATCCAAAACCAGCACAACAATTTGTGCCAAACGAATGGCGCGATAAGTGTCTTCGGTGGAGGCGGATTCAATATCGTGCGTAACACGTGATTTTCGGCGAAGCCCCGCGGTATCCACCAATGTAAAGGCGCGGGTATCATATTCCCAATCAACGGCAATGGCATCACGGGTGATCCCCGCCTCTGGTCCAACCATAACGCGGTCGGTTCCCAATAATGTATTCACCAATGTTGATTTGCCCGCATTCGGGCGACCAACAATGGCAACCTTAATTGGTTTTTCAATATCGTCTTCGTCAGTTAACTCAAAATTTTCATCGCCTTCGTCGACGTGGCTTTCTGCGTCGGCATCCTTGGTCTCATTATCATTGTCACCATCGATAAAGTGATCTTTGATTGACCCTAAAATAATATCATACAGGGATGTAACCCCTTCATTATGTTCGGCGGAAATAGGAATTGGATCACCAAGGCCAAGGCTGTATGCCTCGCCCATGCTGTCCATGCCTGCCTTGCCTTCACATTTATTAATGGTTAACAAAACAGGAATATCACGTTTACGAATAAATTGGGCAAAATGTTGATCCATAGGGGTCACGCCCGCGCGCCCATCAATCATGAATACGGCAACATCGCAATTATCAATGGCTTGTTCCGTTTGTTTGCGCATCCGTCCCTGAATGGAATCATCAAAATGTTCTTCCAATCCCGCGGTATCAATAATCATCACATTATGACCCAATAGGTTGGCATCGGTCTCGCGCCAATCACGCGTGACACCGGGTGTGTCATTGACGATCGCCAGTCTTTTTTGTGCCATGCGATTAAACAAGGTCGATTTTCCGACATTCGGGCGACCAATTAATGCAATGCGGGGAAGGCGTTTTTCACTCATGGGTGTTTTGTATCATGGAAACTGTTTATAAATCAACGAGAACCAATAATGTTGTAAAACGCATTTGTCGTTCCATCACTCACACATAGGGATTTTACATTTTCACACGCGGTACATTCGGTTGCGATCAATGGGTCATCGGTTGTGCTTTCGGTGAACGTGTTCGTGAAATCAATTGTTGTTGTCGGGATGGTTCTATCTTCAACCAATTGATTGTTAATTTCGCCGCATAATTGGTCATCAATGTTAATGAATGTATAGATCAAATCTGTCGCCGCGGTTGGGGTCCATCCAATATTGACGTTGCCTTGAAATGACCACCCTGTTGTTCCATTGCCATCAAAATATTCTGGTTTTGTATCAAAGGGTTGTAATCCACCGCCGCCTGGATGAAAAATTTGTTCGGCAGTATTCGAATTATATGGGGTTGTTCCCGGTAAATCAAAACGGATATCATCAAAATCAACGCCCCATTGCGTCATTTGATAAAGGGCCATTTCCGCCGTTGCCACATGTTTTAAAAAATCAGTCGCGGTCAGTTGAAGCCGTGACGTTTCAATGCGGTTTTGTTGTTGTCCGCTATTTTCTCCTGAAATTGTATAGGTCAAGGCCGCCATGAGTGCGACAGCAACCAAAACATAAACAAGGGCATTTCCTTTGCAATTTGATATCATACGAAATAGTATACCACATATGGAATTTGAACATATATTGATTTTAGCAATCGCCATTGGATGGGTTTTATTTTTAGGGACATTTGTGTATGCCATCATTACACGCGCAAAATTAAAATCGGAAATTGATAATCGGGCGGAATTGCTCAATCAATTTAAAGTGTTAAGTGCCGAAGCCCTTCAAACCACCAATGAATCCTTTATGAGTGTAGCCCAAGAACGATTTAAGGCGTGGGAACAAACCAATCAAGCCAACCTATCACAAAGGCAGAATGCCGTTGCTGATATGGTTAAACCCGTGCGCGAGCATTTGGAAAAATTAGGTGGTGCGGTGAATGAATTAAAGGGCACATCGGCGCTTGTCCGCGAAGATTTACAAAATTTATCTCAATCGACATTAAAATTGGCGGGGGCAATGAATAACCCTGCAATGCGTGGGCGATGGGGTGAAATGTTGCTTGATCGATTATTGGAAAAATCGGGAATGGTGCGTGGTGTTCATTATGATACACAAACAACATTGACGGATGAGGGCGGATCGCGTCTTCGCCCCGATATTGTGATTTCCCTGCAAGATGGATTTAAAATTGCGATTGATGCCAAGGCACCCATTCAGGATATTTTGGAAGATTTAGATAAACCCGAATTACAAGATCAAATACGAACCCGCCTTGCCACCCAAGTGCGTGGCCATATCAAGGCGCTGGGCGCAAAATCTTATCAGGAAGCATTGGGATCACCTGTTGATTTTACCGTGCTATTTTTACCGGGGGAGCATTTATTTTCTCTGGCGATTGCGGGTGATCCCAACCTTATTGATTATGCGGCGGATCATAATATTGTTGTGACTTCGCCGTCATTGATGTTGTCGTTATTGCGTGTTGTGCATCTATCTTGGCGACAAGGGGAGTTGGCCGAAAATGCCCAACATATCGCCGATACAGGGCGCGATTTATATAAATCGCTGTCCACATTTGGAACGCATCTGGATAAAATTGGCACCAATCTCAATCGCTCTGTCGGGGCGTATAATGATGCATTGGGGTCATTGGAACGCAATGTTTTATCGAAGGCTCGTAAATTTGAGGAGTTACAGGCGGTGAATAACAGTGACCAATTGACCGCACCCGCCGAGATTGATAAACAAGCCCGCGAACGAATTGAAAAGGCAGGGTAGTAATAGAATATGGATCTCACTGACCCTAAAACTTATTTCGAAAACCTGATTATACCTGCATACAAAGATTGGAATGACGGTACAATATCTTTAAGAACGGAGCATAAGTTAAGAGCTTTATGCATTTTTATGGATAGCTTTGCAGAAACTATGGCTAAAACTCTAAATCAAGATAAAAAATGTTATAAAAATAGTTTATTAGAAAGCTGTTCAGCTTTTCAAATTATCTGGGATATCGCTGAAAGTACAAAACATGGATCATTAAGCAGAAAAAACGCTGTTTTCAAAAAAATTAGTATGCTTAATGAAATTAATGCCGATACCATAGATGAAGTCCCTAATATCGACGAAGTTACGGAGTGGGATTCTTTTTCTTATTGGGTGATTGAGGATGATAACGGTAACACAGCTCGAATAATAGAAAATATTGACGCTGTGATAAGTGTTTGGAGAAAA
>JAUHXB010000180.1 GCA_030427215.1 Alphaproteobacteria bacterium
TCGCGGTTCGTAAATTTTGTCGCCTTCTTCATTTGTTGTGTAGCGCCCATCCACAAGGACGGCGACAGATAGTTTAGTTATCTCACCACTTTCCCTGATGGTGTTTCGAATCGTTTTGCTGATTTCGAAATTTGTGATTTCTTCTGTCCTATTGCTTTGTAAGGATGGGGCGGCATCAACATCAAAATTATCACCAAGCCCAGGCAAGTTATTTTCGACACTCACATTATTATTTTGTGCTTCGCGTTCCGTATTATCCTCGGAAATGGATTGTGTTGATCTTACGACTTGTCCTTCAGGATCGTATATTTCATCATTGGTGCTTATCCTGTCAAAATCGAGATCAGCCGAAACGGTTGCCCTAACCTTATTAATACCAACCGTGCGCCCGACAAGGTCTTCAATCGCTTGAACCAACCGACGTTCATGAGCCTGACGCATTTCTTCGGATTTTAATCCAATCATCGATTCAGAATCATTGTCTCTGCCTCCTGCAAGCATGTTGGCGTCTGTATCAATAATTGTAACGTCATCTGGTTTCAAATTAGGAACGGCGTTGGCGACTAAATTCTGAATACCGTATATTTGTTGTCGCGCTAGACGACCGTTACTCGTCAATTTTAATGTAACGCTTGCTGTTGAATCCTGGCTTTCTCGAGAAAAAAGCTCTCTTTGCGGTAAAACAATGTGAACTTTCGCAAATTGAACAGGGTCCAATGTTGTAATTGTTCTGGCCAATTCCCCCTGAAGCGCGCGGACCTTGTTTACATTTTGAACAAAGCTTGTTGTTCCAAAACCAGATTGTTGATCAAAAATTTCAAAACCAAGAGATCCGCCATTTGGCAAACCAGATTCCGCCAATAACATTCTTGCGCGTCCAACCTCATTTTCGGAGACGAAAACTTGAGCACCATCACCAGATACATTGAAAGGAATACCAATTTCTTCTAATTTTGCGGACACTTGTGCCGATTCTGTTACATTGAGGTCGCGGTATAAAATCGACATGTCAGGTTGGGAAACCTTTGCCGACACAAATATAAAAAAAGCAATAAGGCTTAAGAACGTTGCCCCTAGGATTGCCAGTCTTGCAGGACCGAGATTTTTAATTGTTTCTTGTAATGCGCTCACTCAGTTACCCTTTGGGAATTTTTCAGTTTTACGAATCTGATAAAGTTATATCATTTAGAATACTTTAAAATAGCCTATTTAGCAATGTTAAGAACGTGCTTATATTCAAGAATGGCGTGCAAAGCTTAGTTTTATAAAAAACTTGACTTATGTTGAAAAGATTGTTACCCTAATAATAGGGATAGGTATAACAATTGCCTATTAGGGTTATTAAAATGATAGATGCAGTAAAATCAACATTGGTTTCTGCTTCTGTAGCTCCAAGAGTTATAGAGCAGCCTACAGTGCAAAAAACACAGAACACCGCTCGTCAAATTGCGGAAGCAGGTGGACAGGATTCTTTTTATACGTCTCGTAAGGTTCGTGTTGACGCTGATCTTAATGTTGCAGTTTTGGAGTTTCGCAATCCGTTGAATGGAGATGTTAAGACACAAATACCGACTGAGGCACAATTGTTGGCTTATCAGGTACAAGCAATTCAACAGCCAGTTGTTCAACAGGATAGCGTAGCTTAGTAATATATAATTTTCTTAAAAGAAAGCCTTTCATGAATTTGTGAAGGGCTTTTTGTGTTGCCTTATACACAAAGAGACTATGCTTTCTTAAATGCTTTGCTCGTTTCTAAATTTAGTGCAATTAATGTCTTTAATTTATTTTTGTCGTTATTTTTAATAACCTCTGCAGACCGTTTAAAAATAAAATTATAAAGATTGATGATATTTTTTTGTAAATCAAACGCATCATCGGCCTTATGGGTTTTTCTTTTAGTTTGATTCTCGTTTGCGCCATCAAAAAACACCATCCATAATTTTCTGTTATAGGAGATGATGCTTTCCTTATCATCGATAGAGGTCTGATCCCAACTATCGTAAAGAGATTGTAATTGTTCAGCAGATTGAGAGAGAAGCTGAACTTCCATCATGTTTTGCGTCATGGAGGTTGCAGAATCGTTAAGCTCCTTTACGTCTGGCAAAGTGTTATCAGTCTCATGATTAATCAGTTCCTGAACCAATTTCATGCCCTTATAATAAGTGCCTTGGATTAAATGCCTGCTCACATCATCCAAAACGCCTGAAATTTGTGGGGCAATGGATGCTATGACGTCAAGATGGGCAAAGTAATCATCAAATTTTTCCATTGCACGATCGGCGGGTAATAGATAAATCGCCTGAATAATGAAATATAGTTTTTTTGCTGGTGACGATGCCTGATCTTCTGTCATTGTGTCTTTTTCACGCAAAATCGGCGCATCCCCTTCGATACGAAGGCGCGTCCGTTGATTATCGTTGGTTATCATCGTGTTTCCAACGAGAACCTTTTCATTTGGTTTGAGGTCAATAACAAGAGCCATGGCATCACTATGCCATTATCATTATGCCTAGACAAGCATGTTGACGGATTTCTGTCCCGTGACGGGGTCAATAATTACGCTCATTTCCGATTCAATCATAATTTGAATGTCATCACCTTCATTCATTGTCGAATCTGTTGAGCCATAATATCCCGATTGATTGCCTTGGCGGGCATTTTCATTGCCTTGATCAGAGGCCAGATTAAAGCTCAAATCTTGATTGGAAATATTATCAAATCCGGCATCATGCATCGCCTTTAAAAGCGTGTGCATATCACGTTGTAACATGCCGAGCGTTTCTGGTTTTTCAACATTGACGACCACTTTGATTTGTTTGGCATCATTCAAAAAATCCATCTCAATATCCAAACGGCCAAGTTCTGGCGGATCCAATTTAAGTCGGTAGCTTTGGCTATCCTGCGTATCAAAAGATTTGGAGGCCATTTTTGTCAGGGACATCGCGACCATCTGACTTGCGGGGTGAGTCTGCGTGGCGTGTAAATTTGCGGTTAATGGATTTGCAGATGTCGCTGCACTTTTTACCGCGCTCATGAATGAAACATCAATGGCCCCATCGCTTTGCAAAAAGGCGTCACCATCCGTTGATAAAAATGCATCAAATCCACTTGCTGAATTTTGTGGCGCGGACGCATTTTGCGTGCCAATCACATTGGCCAAACGGTCGGCAATAGATTGCACCATATCAGATTGCAATGATGTGGATGGCGATGTCGTGTTGGCAGGCAGTTTTTGTAATGTTATCTCTGCGCTTCCAGCATCAGAAGATTGTTTAAGAGAAAAAGGGTTGAACCCGGCACTGAGTGA
>JAUHXB010000181.1 GCA_030427215.1 Alphaproteobacteria bacterium
TGAATCGCTTTATTGATTTGTATCCTATTCGCGTGCCAGGTCCGCATCACATATATATAAGTGATCGCGTGACATTGACCATTTGGTTCGGAGATATCGCGAATGTATTACCCCAATGGCAAGGTGGGCAGGTCGATGCGTGGTTTTTGGATGGTTTCACTCCCGCCAAAAACCCAGATATGTGGAATGATAATTTATATGCGCACATGGCGAGGTTATCTCATAATAAAACGACGTATGCGACATTTACCGCCGCGGGTGATGTTCGTCGTGGGTTAGATTCCGCAGGTTTCAGCGTTGAGAAATGCAAAGGGTTCGGCCGAAAGCGCGATATGATTAAGGGACGGTTTTTAGGGGAGATGGAGAGGCGAGAATCTTCGCTTCCTCAAAAAATCGCGATTATCGGCGGAGGGTTGGCGGGATGCGCCATGGCTTATATTGCTCATGCTAAAGGCATTAAAGCGACCATTTACGAGGCGAATGATAGTTTAGCTAGTGGTGCGTCAGGTGGAAAATTGGGGATGATCAATCCAAAATTAACGGCAAAACCGACCGCGCATTCTGATTACTACACAGCCGCCTATGCTCATGCTTTACGGGTTTTGTTACAAATTGATGATATTGATTTTAATGTGAGTGGGTCACTTCATTTGTGTGTCGATGATGATAAGGATCGCCGTTTCACAGGGTATATCGATAATTTGGGATGGCACGACAATCATATTCAACGGCAAGGCGATGATTTGCTTTATCCCGATGGGGCAAATGTTTCACCAGAAAAGCTGTGCCATAAATTGGCGGAACATGCGGACGTTTGTTTGAATCATAAGGTAATTGATTTAAACACTATTGATGATGATATTGTTGTCATTGCCAATGGGTATGATGCGAACACACTGCTTAATGATGATTTGTCAATTGGATCAGTTAGGGGACAGGTCAGTTGGGTCAAACCGCAAAACGATATAAATCATAATGTATGTTTTGGTGGTTATATAACCCCTCAAACGTCCGAAGGGTTTCACATTTTGGGATCAAGCTTTCAACCTTGGGAAACTGATGTCGTCATAAAGGACGAAGATCATGAAAGTAACATAGAGCGATATAATAATGCGATGAATAAAGATTTATCAATGGATGATGTGGTTGGCGGCTGGGCAGCCTTACGAACATCGTCAAAGGATCGATTTCCAATCGTGGGGCAAATTGATGATAAAACATATATTTCAACCGCGCATGGGTCGCATGGAATTATTTCGTCCTTGATGGGGGCAAGTATTCTTATGCAACAGATGTCCGGTCAAATGTCTCTGGCATCTCAGGGTGTTTTGTTGGCTCTATCCCCAAAACGTTTTCATAAACGTTAAGCGTCTTATAAGCCATTTCATCAAAGGTAAAATATTTTTCATACCGAATACGGCCAAATTCACCCATTGTGTTGCGACGCAATGGATCAGAAACAAGCATATTAATCGCGCGTTCCAATGCTTTTGGATTTCGTTCAGGAACAACATAACCGCTTCGGAATTGATCAACTGACTCTGGGCTTCCTGCCGTACGTGTTGTTATTACTGGCATGGATGAACGCATTGCCTCAATAATTGATCTTGGGAATCCTTCCCAATGTGAAATCAGCAAATAGATGTCTTGCGTATCCAAAAAATCAGGGACATCGGTTCGTTGTCCATGAAAAGTAATCTTATCTTCGATCTCTAAAGCACGTGCCAATGCGATGTAAGTTGTGTAATCACCATCACCAACCAGGTTTAAATGCCATTCTTTATTTTTTAAGCCGCCTAATGCGTTTAACAGAGTCGTATGATCCTTCTGCGGGGAAAATCGTGCAACCATGCAAAGTTGAGGAGTGTCATTGTTATGATTATTTGAAACATGACGGTAAGGCATGCCATTATGAACAACGGTCATTTTTTTAGATTTTGTAATGCCGTAACGAAGGGCCAAAACTTTATCGTATCGACTGACTGTAATAATATGGCTTCCAAAAAAGGCGCAAAACCACTCTATCCATCGAAAAAGATGAATTTGTAATGGCGATACACCATCGGTAAAGGCCCATCCATGGGCTGTAAAAATCGATTTTATACCAAGGGACCATGCCGCCAAACGTCCGATCATTCCCGCCTTTGATGAATGGCATGACACGATATCAGGGCGAATATTTTTTAAAATCTTACGAATCTGAAAAAAGGCTTTGATATCTTTTATCGGATGAATAGACCGATAGAGGCTTTTTGCCTGATAAAAAGGTATTCCGTTTGATTCAATTGCATCAGATAATGTGCCTGTCCACCCACCTATGACGGAAATGTCGTGCCCATGGTTTTTCATCCATTTCGATAAATCACGAATATGGATCTGGGCGCCACCATAATGATCAGCACGAGTAATAATGTATGTAATTTTCATTGATTTTGTTTTAGTTGGTTTTTAATGAAGAGTCTATATGGCCAATATCTTAATGCTTTTTTAACTTACTAAATGTATTCTATGGGTATTGTAATGATATGTGCGAGTCATATACCTTTATAATAGTTTTCCTAAAGTGGGGAAACGGCGTTTCAGGATGAAACGTTTATATAAATGCCAATTATATAGAAAAGGAGATCTATCATGGCTTCAATTGCAACTAACGTGGCCGCTAACTCGGCCCTATTTTATCTAAACAGAAACTCTGATAACCAAGCTAACTCGCTTGCAAAAATTTCGTCTGGATCACGTATTGTTCGTGCATCTGATGATGCTGCTGGTGCTGCGATTGCTGCAGGTTTACAATCTGACATCACATCCCTTGAAACGGCTGCACAAACTGTTCAACAGCTTGATGCCTTGTTACAAATTGCCGATGGTGGTTTGCAACGTGTTGGTGAAATTCTTCAACGAATGAAGGCACTATCAACACAATATGCATCTGGTACTTTGAGTACGGTTGAGCAGGGCTTCATTAACACTGAGATGGGGAACTTGAACACTGAGATCGCTTTGATCGGAACCAGTACAACCTTTAACGGTGTTGAATTAATCGGTAACGCTACAGCATATAACCAAACAGCTATTGTTGGTGCGGCTGCTGGTGATACTATTGCTATAAACTTAAGTACTGTTAACGTTAATACAGTGGGTGAAACGACAGGTGCTAACGCGGCTGCTATTGATGCAGATATCAACACGATATCAGGCTTCCGTGCAACTGTTGGTGCTCTACAATCCGCTGTTGGGTTCCAGGGTGAGGTTGTGGCGACACAGATCGAAAACTTGCAGGCTGCGAAATCATCAATT
>JAUHXB010000182.1 GCA_030427215.1 Alphaproteobacteria bacterium
TTGAGGTGCCGGCCAAAAAAATGCCCGCCTTTAAAGCGGGTAAAGCCCTTCGTGACAGATTGAATGAAGGTTAGGGCGTCTATGTTTGGTGTAAAGGTTTTTAAATATCTGCTTAAAATTCCTGCGCTTATATTTCTTGTCGCGTTTGTTGTATTGAACAGGCAGGAAACAACGCTTTATATCTCACCTTTGAACGATCCACTGGTTTTACCTTTATGGATTATGGGTTTAATCTTGTTTATCATTGGATTTACGGTTGGGGCATTATTGTTATGGTTAAATAGCTGGCCTATTCGTAAAGACCTTCGCCAAACGAAAAAAGACCTTAAGGCCACTCAGGATAAATATGAAGAATTGGCCACATTAAAGGATGACGCTGAACCTTTAACCCCCTCTCAATCCATTGAAACAATCGATTATGATGCGAAATAGTTCTAAAATATTCTGTGCCGTTGATACGAATAATATCGATACGGCCATATCCATTGCCAAAATGATCGAAGGGTCATGCGGTATCAAATTAGGGCTAGAATTTTTTAATGCTCATGGGGTGAAGGGCGTTAAAGATGTTATGAAAGTGATTGAAAACACGCCTTTGTTTTTAGACCTGAAATATCACGATATTCCAAACACTGTTGCGGGTGCCATTCGCGCGGTCACGCATCGCCTAACCCCTGCCTATATTAATGTTCATGCCACTGGCGGATTGGATATGATGAAGGCGGCAAAAGAGGCCTGCCCCGAGGGCACAAAATTATTGGCGGTGACGGTTTTAACATCCATTGATGCTGAAACATTGGACAGCGTCGGACAAGGCAATGACCCCAAATCCCAAGTTGTTCGCCTGGCAAAATTGGCTCAAGAGGCTGGATGTGACGGCGTTGTGTGTTCATCCCATGAAATTGAACTGATTGTTGAGGCCTGTGGCAAAGATTTCATCACAATGGTTCCAGGTATTCGTCCCGCGGGATCAGATCAAGGCGATCAAAAACGTATCATGACCCCGACAGAGGCCGTTCAAAAAGGCGCAACGCATTTGGTAATTGGACGTCCAATCACACAAAGCGTTAATCCAAAGGAAACGATTCAAGAAATTTTGGATACGCTCTAAATCCTTGACCTCACCTTCCTTATCTGGGATAAATAGCGGTTAAAATAAATAGGAATAATAATAAATATGAGCAATTGGCTAACCAGTTTTATTCGTCCGAAAATCAATCCATTTGGTAATCAGGCAAAGGATGTGCCCGATAATTTATGGGATAAATGCCCATCATGTGACGGCATGTTGTTCCACCGTGAATTAAAAGGATCACAATATGTTTGTTATCATTGTGATCATCATTTGCGCATTGATGTGATTGAACGTTTGGATAATTTATTTGATGATGGACACTATCAACAACATGTTGTGCCTAAAGTTCCTGTTGATCCCCTCAAATTCAAAGATAAGAAAAAATATGCTGATCGCCTAGCTGATTCTCAGAAAAAACGAGGCCGTCGTGATGCGATTGTTGTTGCGGATGGTTTGATCAACGGACAGCCATGTATGGTTGCGGCGTTTGATTTTAAATTCATGGGCGGATCCATGGGCGCGGCCGTTGGTGAAGGTATTGTCACCGCGGCGCAAAAGGCCGTAAAGAAAAATATCCCTCTGATGGTTATTCCATCATCAGGTGGTGCACGCATGCAAGAGGCTGCGTTTTCATTGATGCAAATGCCACGTACAACCGTTGCGGTTGAAATGGTAAAGGATGCGGGATTACCCTATTTGGTCTTACTGACCGATCCAACAACGGGCGGGGTGAGTGCATCTTTTGCCATGTTGGGTGATATCCAAATGGCGGAACCAGGCGCAACAATTGGATTTGCCGGAAAACGCGTTATTCAAGAAACCATCCGCGAAGACTTGCCAGAAGGTTTTCAAACCGCGGAATATTTGTTGGACCACGGTGTTGTCGATATGGTTGTTGCACGCAAAGACCAACCCGAAACAATTGGGCGGATATTGTCTATTTTAACAAAAGATAATGGCGCCAAACCAAAAGGTCGCGGTAAATCAACCATGCATAATGCCGATGCCAAATTGGCAACCAATGTTCCTTTGCCCGATGTTGCACGCGGTGGGAATCAAGCTCGATTAATGGCGGGTGAAAAGAAACAAGCCGCATCAAAATAATTGACATGTTAGATTGCGATCATCCGAATAAGGTCGTTGAAAAACGCCTTGAAGCCATCTATGCCCTTCATAATAAAAAGATAGATTTTCGTCTTGATAAAGGGCCATATCGTGACTTGTTAACCAATCTGGGCAATCCTCAAACCCATTTGCCACCCGTCATTCATGTCGCGGGAACCAATGGTAAGGGATCAACAATCGCTTTCCTTAAATCATTGTTAGAACATGCTGGATTAAGGGTTCACGCATATACCTCGCCACATCTGATTAAATTTAACGAACGCATTGTCTTGGCAGGAGAACACATTACGGATGATCAATTACTGCATTATATGGATGTGGTTGATCAAACAAATGCGGGTAACCCCCTCACATTTTTTGAATATACGACTGCGCTTGCGTTTAAGGCCTTTGCTGATTTTTCTGCCGATATTTGTTTGTTGGAAACGGGATTGGGCGGGCGATTGGATTGCACAAACGTGATTGAAAACCCTCTTGCCACCATCATCACACCCATTGGATATGACCACATGGATTGGTTGGGCGCGGATATTCAAACGATTGCAGGGGAAAAGGCCGGCATTATGAAGTTCGGTACGCCATGTTTTATCGCTCCTCAATCTCGTGATGTTATTGATGTATTCAAAGACAAAGCCAAACAAGTTGGGTGTCCCTTGCAGCTTGTTACCCGAATGGATGATTTGCCTGAATTAGGCTTGGTCGGCGACCACCAAAAAGACAACGCCAGTGTTGCCCTGACAACTTTGTCATCCTTGGGCTTGATCCAAGGGGTGCAGGCCACCGCCCTTCAAAACACCAAATGGCCTGCGCGCATGGAACGCCTTAGCGAAAGTCCAGAGGTTTGGTTCGATTGCGGGCATAATGTAGATGGTGCAAAGGCCATTGCCGCGCAATTGGGTCAATGGAAAACCGACAATCCAACCCGACCAATTCATTTGGTATTGGGATTGGCAGGGGACAAAGGCGCAGATGAATTTTTATCGCCTTTGTTACCCTATATCGATGAAATTACATGTGTTGATTTGATGAATGCTCGTAACCCGCAAAGCGCAAAAGAGTTGGCTTCCAAAATAACAATTATTGATGATGTTC
>JAUHXB010000183.1 GCA_030427215.1 Alphaproteobacteria bacterium
TGCCGTGAAGACAAAGGCCACGCGCTCGCGCTTGATGCCAAACTTGCTCTTAAAGTTGCCCAGAAAGTGGCCAAAGTCAATGTGGAAGAGGTGCCCGTCGCGCGTCACCATCACGTTGTCCGAGTGGCGGTCGCCGATGCCGAGCACGTACGTGAGCACCACGTAGCCGGCGCACGAGCGCGAGAAGTTGTCCTTGGCGCGCGCCAGCTCCGGCGCCGTGCGGTTGTGCGCGCAAAAGAAAAAGGCAAGTATGTCATTGCATCAATGGGGGATATGGCGGCGTCTGGTGGGTATTGGATTGCGGTGAATGCAGATGAAATTATTGCGTCCGATTTAACGATAACAGGGTCTATAGGGGTGTATGGCGGTAAACCAGACCTGTCCGAATTGTGGAATAAGATTGGTGTGAATTGGGGTGTTATTGAATATGGACAAAATGCAGGCATGTGGTCCGTGAACACCCCGTACAGCGAGACAGAATTAAGGCGGTTATCCATCATGATGGATGAGATCTATAAAGAATTTGTTGATCGTGTTGCCGAAGGGCGAGGCATGAATATTATCGCGGTTGAAAAGGCCGCAAAAGGGCGGGTATGGATTGGTCAAGATGCACAAAGCCTCGGCTTAATTGATCGATCAGGTGGCTTAAAAGTCGCTTTATCGCGTGCCGCCCAAAAAGCAGACGTGAAATCGTGGCGTCATCTTAATATCCGTCTCTTACCAAATATTAATGATCCGTGGGCGGACATTGCCGATTTGATTGATATCCCCATAGGCATTGAAGCACCGCAAATCCCATCCGTTTTGGTGCCTTTTATAATACCTCAGGCGATGACTTTATCGCCGATGATCAATATAACGCATTAATTGCGCGTAAAATCAAAAAAACACTTGATTTCACCCATTGAATGACGATATAAAACGCATACTTAGAAATGATCTAGGATATATCTCTTGCGTCCCGTTCGTCTAGAGGCCTAGGACACCGCCCTTTCACGGCGGCAACACGGGTTCAAATCCCGTACGGGATGCCAAATTGATATATTTGAAATAAGACAGAGCTGCAAATTGCGCAATTTTATAAATTTTATGCTCATGTATCTTATATACACTCCGCGAAAATTTATAAAATTACACAATTTTCGATAGCTGTCTTATTCCAGAATATAAATAAATAAGAAAAAGTATAAATTTGAAACCAATAACATTCACCGATTTAGGGTTAGATCCCAATATCTTAAAAGCCATTGCTGATGTTGGATATGAACACCCAACCGAAATTCAGGGCAAGGCCATTCCATCCATATTAATGATGAAAGACGTGATCGGTATTGCTCAAACCGGGACAGGTAAGACGGGCGCTTTTACATTGCCAATGATCGAAGTATTGCAAGGCGGCGTTCCGAAAGGGCGGATGCCACGCGGACTTGTTCTGACCCCCACACGTGAATTGGCGGCACAGGTTGCGGATAATATCGAACTGTATGCAAAATATTTAAACCTCTCTCACGCTTTAATTGTTGGTGGTGTCCAAATGGCGGATCAGGTGAAAAAGCTTGAACGCGGGGTGGATATTTTAATTGCAACGCCAGGGCGGTTGATGGATTTGCAAGAGCGCGGAAATGTTCTCCTTCGTGATATCAAATTCCTTGTGATTGATGAGGCGGACCGCATGTTGGATATGGGGTTTATCCCCGATATTGAAAAAATCATCGGGCATTTACCTCCATTGCGTCAAAATTTGTTGTTTTCCGCAACAATGCCAAAACCAATTCAGAAATTGGCCGAAAAATTAATGGATAACCCCAAAACGATTGAGGTTGCGCAACGATCATCGACATCAAAAAATGTGACACAGAAATTGATTATGGTGCCGGCGAAACAAAAAACGCAGAAATTGGTTCATTATATTTCGGATTTGAATGTTGATACGGCCTTTATCTTTTGTAATCGCAAACGTGATATTGATGGTTATGCGCGTGCGCTTGAAAAAGCGGGGGTGAATGCGGGGGCGCTTCACGGTGATATGTCGCAAAATGTCCGTACCGAAACATTGGGCAAATTCAAAGACGGCAAAATTAAGATTCTTGTTTGTAGTGACGTTGCCGCGCGTGGTATTGATATATCGGATGTTGGGCATGTGTTTAACATGGATTTGCCCATGAATGCCGAAGATTACGTTCACCGTATCGGCCGCACAGGCCGCGCAGGGAAATCTGGTGAAGCGTATAGTTTTGTATCATTGCCTGCGGATGAAAAATATTTGGATGCGATTGAAAAACTGATCGAAACAAAAATCGATCGGATTGATGGTTCTAAAGAATCTAAGCCAAAAGCTGAACCAAAAGCCAAGGAAAAAGCAAAACCGCAAAACCAGAGTAAAAATAATTCAAATCAAAATTCAAAACCCTTTAAACAAAAAAATCATCATCCTGATGATGAAGCGGATATTCCATCACCCGTCGGGTTTGGTGATGAATTGCCCGGGTTCATGGCTATTGGTAAGTAAAGTATCTATTTTCCATGCATCCAATGTTGCATGACCGCTGTTGCGGTTAAATCGCCTGTCACATTAATCGTGGTTCGACACATATCTAATAGACGATCAACGCCCAATATCATGCCAATACCTTCGGGTGGAACGCCGATACTGCTTAATATTGTTGCAAGGACAATCACCCCGACACCAGGTAATCCAGGGGTTCCAATCGATGCCCCAATGGTTGTGACGACCAATATCACTGTTTCCAACATTGTTAAATCTATACCAAATATTTGGCACAGGAATAATGCGACCGTGGCCTGATACAATGCCGTTCCATCCATGTTAATCGTTGCCCCCAATGGAATTACAAACCCATGAACATCGTCTGATGTTTTGAGGCGCTCTTCGGCAACCGATAATGTAACGGGCATGGTTGCCAAAGATGAGCTGGTTGAAAAGGCAACAATTTGCGCGGCGCGAATATCTGCTAAAAATTGAAGAGGAGCGCGCTTAGCCACAATCCAAACAACCATCATGTAAAAAACAACCATGCATAATAACCCACCAACCACGCACAAAACATATAATGCCATGGATGATAGGGCGGATAGCCCCATTGCCCCAACGGCCTGTATCATTAAACTGGCCACCGCGACGGGGGCCAACCACATGGCCCATGACACGATCAACATGCAGGCATCTTGGGCAAATTCGCAAACTTCTTTAAACGTCTTCGTCGGCTTTGTTTTGAGGGTTAATAACGCAATCCCGACAATAATCCCAAGGATCACCAATTGAAG
>JAUHXB010000184.1 GCA_030427215.1 Alphaproteobacteria bacterium
ATAAGCTCTTCAAAATTGGCAACGCGGATGAAATCTTTAGCCACACATAATAATCGTCTAGCGTTAGGTTGAGGCTCTTTATCCCACCCTGAAAAATCTTCAAAATATTCAAATTCATCTCCGATTTTTAAAACTTTCCATCTGTCTTCATCAAGACGAAAATCAATCCCTCCACCGTCGCGTATGTATTGTTCTAATGGTTCAGTCGTGCATTGAATGAGGAGTTTAGACATTTTCTGGCTCCTGGATTACACGGTCAAGCCGTGTAATGACGGTGAGGAGGTCTTCAAACTCCGTATATCCACTCTCTGCATTTAAATGCCCGCCATTTGGTATAACAATCAACTCTCCGCCAATTTGATCTTGAAGGCATTCCGCATGCCAAGACGGGACATAAGGATCATTATCACCCATAAATATTGTGCAATCCCCCATGTTGTTTGACATGGTTAGCCAATCATAATCAGGCATTTTTTCAATGAAAGTTTTGTTGAGGGCGTCGTATTCTTCGTTACCAATATCATCCAACACAGGGCAAACAAAAACAGATTTATAAACGGGTTCGCTCATCCCTTCCAAAATATGCATCATTAATGTCGCGCCAATGGAATGACCAATCAGGATGGTGTTTTTCCCGAATATGGGGGCTTGGTCACGCAATGTCGCGCACCAATTGTCTTTTGTCTGGTTTTCAGGAGTGGGGAATTTGGGGGTATAGACGTTATAATCATCACCCGATTGCGATTTTAACCAAGGAAACCAATTTCCGTCAGGCGATCCCATTGTTCCGTGAAGGATGATAACGTCTTTTTTCGGCATGAATATCTTTCAAATAAAAATTAACTACCGAAGATATTGTAATAGGATATATCAGGCGTTTTGCCAAGGGTGCAAAGTAAATAATATACAATTAATAGATTGACATATTTTTTATATTGAGTTAAGTTATTGTAATGAAGTTAATAACCCCAGCACTGGCCTTTACATTGATGGCATCGATGGTGAATGCAGAAGGCGAGCCATTGAGAATAACTATCGGTAATTCTGTTGATAACCCACGCACCGCTAAAATTGATGAGATAAGGCATCCTGAAGAGATCATGTGTGCCATCGTAGAGTTAATGCCAGATTTTAAAGATATGCAACTTGATTATAATGATAGTCTTGGCGTGTTTCACATTAATGATGACTTTCAATATATCAGGGGTCTTTTTACGCCTCAAGGTTTGGGTTATGACCAACAAAACTATATCGATTTTGCTGCGGAAATAGGAACGCCCCTTCATCCTCAGGAAATTGAAGTCCGTCTTAAGGTCGCGGAATTGTTTTTTGAGCTTCAAAATTCTGTTGATCAGATAAAGCCAACGAACAGCACTTTTTTACCAGTGTGCACTCCATTGATTGGATAAAAAAAAGCCCCAGAAAATTTGAGGCTTTTTTTGTTTGAAATAGTGCTGATTTTAAAAGTCTTGAACTTCTTCACCAGCATTTTCAATATCTTGTCCTGCACCGTGAAGCGTGTTACCGCATGCGGTCAACCCAGCTGTCCCCGCCAATAATGCCAAACATAATGTAAGTGATTTTAAAAATTTCATTTTTTCTCCTTTGGTTTAAGTTAATTTATTCGTATAATCGAATGCTTTTTGCAACGATATCGCTACCAACAACATCGTCTTTTAATGATCCCCTAACAGATACGAAAACATCACGCTTAATAATTCCGCTATCAATTAGGTTTTCAAGAACCTCTTCATTAATGTCAGCCATTGAAACATCAATGCGTTCATCATTATTCATGATTGTAAATTCATCGATGCCAACGGTAACAATTTTACCATTCAATGTGATGTCGCCATCTTCATCGACATACGTTGTGTCGGCAAAGGATGCGGTTGAAATAACCGTAATGGCCAAGAGTGATAATATAAATTTAATCATTTTAATCTTTCTGTTTAGTAACTTCACCCAAACATACGACGCAAGTCATTATAAAGTTCCTTTTGCAAAGATAATAAAATTGATTAAGATTAATTTATGGAACCAGCAATCAAAATTGTTATTGTCACCGAACGTATTATTGTTGATGAGGTCACGACGTTGATCGAACAATGCGGTGCATCAGGATATACTCTGTCTCCCGCCGGTGGTAAGGGGAGCAGGGGCATCAGGTCATCCGAACGACAAGCATTAAATGACGTTGAGGCGAATATAAAAATTGAGGCCGTCGTGACAGACCGTACAATCGCCGAGGATATCGCCAAACAAGTCGCGGAGGACTATCTATCCAATTATTCAGGGATCATTTTCATCGAAAATGTTGAAATTATCCGTCCTGAGAAATTTCTTAAAGATTAAAATCCTATCAAAGCCTCAGCCATTGAAACAAAGAGCGGGATTCCAATAGCAATAGCTACTGGTGTTCCAACACTGGTTGATGAACCGATATAGGTGGATGGATTTGCCGTTGGGATGGCGGCACGTAATGTTGGTGGGCCTGAGACATCGGAACTGCTGGCCGCCATGACGGATAATAACACAACGCCGCCTGCACTGAATCCCGTTGTGACGTGCGCAATATATCCGAAACCAAACCCAATTAATCCGTGGATGAGAGGGGCGCAAAGGCCGTAAATCACATACCAATGCGCGACCTTTCGCATTTCATGTAGGCGGCTATACGCCTCCATCCCCATAATCAGCATCAGGACAGATAGTAACCCGCGAAAGAGAGGATCATAAAACGCATCAAAAACTTTTTCAGGATGGGTGAATAACCCTAATGCCAACCCCAATAAAAGGGCGGATAGGGCTGAACTGCGTAATGATTCCTTGATAATAGGGCGAATACGTACGCGGTCTTTTTGCGCTGGCTTATTTTTAGACATGGCAATATTTGCCAAAATAATGGCAAGTAATAAGGCGGGAATGTCCATAAATGGATAGAGCGCGGCAACCCACATTTCATATCCGATATCGCTTTCTTCCAAAATCGACATGGCGGCGGCAAGGGTGGATGCACTCACCGCGCCAAATAATCCGGCCGTGGCAATGGCATCAACTTTTTTGATATTGGGCAGGCGGGACAATATGAACGCCCCCACACCAACGGTAAATAACCCAATAAAAACGGTTGCTAGTGCAGGAATAATCATGGATACGATATCCGCGTTCTTAAGCTCCATTCCGCCTTTTAAACCGATACGCATCAACAACATAAATACGGTAAATTGATAAATGGCGGTTGGAATTTGAAGCTTACTTTTACACGCCGCTAAGACCAT
>JAUHXB010000185.1 GCA_030427215.1 Alphaproteobacteria bacterium
GAAAGTGGATTTGATGGACCCACAGGCCTTAGCTGATGTGTTTGAAAATATTAAACCAGATTATGTTTTGCATTGTGCGGCAATCACCAATGTAGATGCATGTGAAGATAATCCGGATCAGGCGCACCTCTATAATGTTTTATTGCCTGAACGCATTGCGCAACTCTGTTCGACCTATCGCTCAAAATTGATCTATATTACAACGGATCAATTGTGGGATGGGACCAAGCCATTTATGTCAGAGGCGGATGCCGTTGAGCCATTAAATATATACGCTGAAACAAAGGCGATATCTGAACAAAAAGTTTTGGACGCTGATTCAACGGCATTGATTATTCGAACTAATTTCTTTGGTCAAGGCCGTTTATGGCGTTTGTCGTTTTCTGATTGGATTCATAAATCGCTATCTGAAAACCAGACATTAAAAGGGTTTGATGATATTTATTACACGCCAATTGCAATTGATATTTTATTAGAGCGCATTGATGATTTGATTCAAGGAAATGCCATAGGTTTATACCACGTTGCAGGATCAGAGCGCGTTTCAAAATACGCATTTATGGTGGCGTATGCCAACGCGGCGGGGTTGAATGCTGGCCTTATTGAAAAGGCATCGGCATCAAAAGGAAATTTAAAGGCAAAACGCCCTGCGGACATGTCTCTAAGTGTTAATAAAGTAGAAGAATTTTTAAAACAAACCATGCCAAATGTTCAAGAAAGCATTTCGCGTGTTCTTAATAATCACAAAGAAAAGAAGGAAGCATCATGAGTGATCAATTTGATTTAAACGGCAAACGTATTTTAGTAACCGGTGGGACAGGATCGTTTGGAAAACGATTTATTCGTCTTCTGTTAGATACTTATACGGATGTAAAAGTGATCGTGCTTTCACGCGATGAATTAAAACAGTTTGAGATGCAGCAAGATTTCCCAGATGAAAATTTGAAATTTTTCATAGGTGATGTTCGTGATTTGGATCGTTTAAGAATGGCATTTATGGGGGTTGATGTTGTGGTTCATGCCGCGGCGATGAAACAGGTTCCCGCATCGGAATATAATCCAACCGAATGCATTCGCACGAACATTCAAGGCGCGGAAAATGTCATTCAAGCATCAATTGATTGTGGCGTTCAACGCGTTTTGGCGTTGTCGACGGATAAGGCCGTGAACCCGATTAACCTGTACGGCGCGACAAAGTTATGTTCAGATAAATTATTCACCGCGGCAAATAGTTTTGGTCAACCGCAAGGAACATCTTTTGCCGTCGTACGATACGGTAATGTTGTCGGATCGCGTGGATCAGTTATCCCATTTTTCAAAAAATGTCAGGCTGAGGGGCGCGCGATTCCAATTACGGATGAGCGGATGACACGATTTTGGATTACATTGTCTGATGGTATTCATTTTGTTGAAAAATGTTTGCAAATTATGCGTGGTGGCGAGGTGTTTATCTCAAAAATCCCTTCAATGAAAATCACTGATTTGGCGCAGGCCGTGGCACCAGAATTGGAAACAGAAGTGATTGGTATTCGCCCGGGCGAAAAATTGCATGAATGTATGGTCCCTATGGCAGAGGCCCGCCGGACATTGGAATTTAAGGACATGTTTATTATTCAGCCAGACAGCGAGAGCTGGGGCTATGATTTCTCCGCCCAATATGGTGATGAAGTCGGTGAAAATGTTGCCGAAGATTTTGAATATTCATCCGAAACAAATACGGAATGGGTGACATCCGAAGATTTGCACGCGATGATTAATGACACGGTTGCATCCGACCATAAATGGGCAAAAGCGGGGTAGGTATGAGTGACGTAAAACCTCTTCCCGATTTTCTGTCTTATGGATCTCATTATATTGATGAGGCAGACAGAAAAGCCGTGGATGAGGTTTTGCGATCCGATCGTTTGACATGTGGTGATAAGGTCGATGAATTTGAAAAGGCCTTATGCGTTAAAGTGAATGGACAATATGCTGTATGTTGTTCAAACGGAACAACGGCATTGCATATGGCGTCATATGCTCTTGATATCCAAGTTGGTGACAAGGTTGTTGTCCCGACAATTACATTTTTGGCCACGGCGAATGCTCCACATTTTTGCGGTGCGGACATTATTTTTGCTGATGTTGATCCCCAAACCGCACTTTTAACACCGGAGACATTCCAAAAGGCAATTGATAATGCAGATGGTCAAATAAAAGCTGTTTTCCCTGTTCACATTGCTGGGCATGTTTGCGATATGGAGGGGATCTCTAAAATTGCGCGTGCCAATGATATTGCGATTATCGAAGATGCCTGCCATGCCTTTGGTTCGATTTATAAAGACAATCCTGTTGGCTCATGCGAATATAGCGACATGACGATGTTTTCATTTCACCCTGTAAAAAATATCGCCATGGGCGAAGGTGGGGCAATCCTGACCAATAGTCAAAATTATGCCGAGCGTATGCAACGATTCCGTAGCCACGGCATGATTAAAAATGATGATATGGCGATGTGGGAATATCAAATGCCAGACCCGGGAATGAATTATCGCCTAACCGATATTCAATGTGCGCTTGGTCTTTCACAGCTGGATAAATTGGATCAATTTAAAAACCATCGTCAGACACTAAGAAAAAAATATGCGCAATGCCTTCAAGGTCATGGTGATTTAATTCAATTGATGCCTGTTGCTGATCATTCAGATGCGTGCTGGCATCTGGCCGTTGCTTTAATAGATTTTTCAAAATTATCGATTGATCGTGATGGCTTAATGAGAGAATTAGCTGACTTAAATATTGGGACGCAGGTTCATTACATCCCTGTCCATACACAACCATATTACAAAAAAATTAAGGTGTTCGATCTACCAAATGCAATGGCCTATTATGATCGTGCGTTAACATTACCATTGCATATGAATATGACGCAAGACCATGTCGAGGCTATTACATCTAATTTATTGGAAATCTTGCAACGGTTTGGGTTGAAAGATGTCGCATAATGTTATTGCCGAGTCTGATCGTTTATTTTTGCGTCCTGTCGTTCAAACGGATATTGATCCCAATTACATTCAGTGGATGAACGATCCAGATATTGTGAAGTATATGGAGTGTCGTTTTCAAAAATGGACTGTGCAAGATTTGGAAGATTACGTTGTCAGAATGGAGAAGAGTGAGGCAGATCATTTTTTTGCAATTATCGATAAACAATCCCAAGACTATATTGGGAATATTAAAATTGGACCTGTTAATCAGCATCACAAATATGCCAGC
>JAUHXB010000186.1 GCA_030427215.1 Alphaproteobacteria bacterium
CAGTGATTTTACATCATAATCTTTGGCATTGATCGCGCGGATTGCACCTATGGCGGCCTTTGCTGCATGTAAATTGGTGTAATAAGGCAATTTATGCATTAATGCGGTACGACGGATTTGTGTGCCGTCCGACATGGCCTGACGTCCCTTTGTTGTGTTAATCATCAACGCGATATCGCCATTAATAATGGCGTCCACCACATGCGGTTGACCTTCGGAAACCTTATTGATTTTAGTTACTTTAAGGCCATGATCATTCAAATAATCACATGTTCCACCCGTTGCAATCAGGTTAAATCCGATATCGGATAAATCTTTTGCCAGTGGCAAAAGCTCATCTTTGTCTTTGTTTCGCGCGGATAGGAATACAGTGCCCGATGTCGGTAGAATAATTCCTGCGCCCAATTGCGCCTTGGCATAGGCCTGTGCGATGTCTTTATCAATGCCCATCACTTCACCAGTGGATCGCATTTCAGGACCCAAAATAGGGTCAACATTTGCAAATCGATTGAATGGAAATACGGGAACTTTCACCGCGGTTTGTTGAATGTCGAACAATCCGTCCAATGCACCTGACCTGCGGTAATCCGCCAATGATTCACCTGCCATTAAACGCGCGGCGATTTTGGCAACGGGAACGCCCGTGGCCTTTGCGACAAAAGGAACGGTTCGTGATGCGCGTGGGTTCACCTCAATAATATAGACATCTATGTCGCCCGTTTCGCGGTTTGTTTTGGCCGCGAATTGCACATTCATGAGGCCTTGAACATTCAATGCCATTGCCAATTTTTGTGCCTGGCGTTCAATATCTTTGACAACTTTATAAGGAAGCGAGTGGGGCGGAAGCACGCAAGAGCTGTCTCCCGAATGAATTCCTGCCTCCTCAATATGTTCCATGATGCCACTAACGATGGCTTCTTTTCCATCGGATAAAACATCAACGTCAATTTCAATGGCTTGGTTTAGATATCGGTCGAGGAGGACAGGCGCGTCACCTGACACCACAACCGCGCGGTCAATATAGCTTTCCAATTCTTGTTTGTTATGAACAATTTCCATACCTGCACCACCCAAAACATAGGATGGGCGTATGACCAACGGATACCCAACCGCATCACCTTTTTCAATGGCGTCTTTCGAGCTAAAGGCAAGGTCGTTGAATGGTTGGCGCAGATCAAGATCAATAATTAATTGTTTAAATCTCTCGCGGTCTTCCGCCAAATCAATTGCATCAGGGTCTGTGCCTAAAATTGGAATGTTATTATCCTTTAGGAATTGTGCCAATTTCAATGGTGTTTGGCCGCCTAATTGAACGATAACGCCCTTGATATCACCTTCGGCAAGAATAATTTCCAAAACATCTTCCGCCGTTAATGGATCAAAATATAACCGGTCTGCGGTGTCATAATCTGTTGAAACGGTTTCAGGATTACAATTAATCATGATGGTCTCAAAACCAGCTTCTTTCAACGCATAACAAGCGTGAACACAGCAATAGTCAAATTCAATTCCTTGTCCGATTCTATTTGGACCACCACCAAGGATGATAATTTTTTCTTTATCAGTATTTTGTGTTTTTGTGTTTGTCCATGGAGATGGCGTTTCATAAGCGCCATAAAAATAAGCGGTTTCGGATGGAATTTCCGCGGCGCAACTATCCACCTGATGATATGTTGGGTGAACATCACATGCGTGTCGTGATTTTCGTACGTCGTCTTCGTCGATGTTCAAAATTTTTGCCAAACGCGCGTCACTAAACCCTTTTTGTTTTAAAGCAATCCATGCCTGTGTTGTTTTGGGCAGGCCGTTATCACGAATATCCTGTTCCGTATCAATGATGCCCTTAATCCGATCCAAAAACCAAGGATCGAAATAGGTGATTTTATGGATGTCTTCTAATGACATGCCTTGACGCATTGCCTGTGCCGCCATGAGTAAACGGCCTGGTGTGGCTTTTGCCAAATGGGCTGTCATTTCCTCGCGCGTTTGCCCAATATCAATCTCATCAAATCCTGTGAGGCCCGTTTCCAATGACCGAAGGGCTTTTTGCATGCTTTCTTCGATATTGCGCCCCATGGCCATGGCCTCGCCAACGGATTTCATCGCGGTGGAAAGGTTGTTGTCCGACCCTTTAAATTTCTCAAACGCAAATCGTGGAATTTTTGTGACAACATAATCAATCGTAGGTTCGAATGATGCAGGCGTTTTTCCGTTTGTGATGTCATTGCCCAATTCATCTAATGTATACCCAACCGCTAATTTTGCGGCAATTTTGGCAATCGGGAACCCTGTGGCTTTTGACGCCAAGGCGGATGATCGTGACACGCGCGGATTCATTTCAATCACAACCAAACGGCCATCCTTTGGATCAACCGCAAATTGAACATTTGACCCACCTGTTTCAACGCCAATTTTGCGCAACACTGCAATCGATGCATTGCGCATTTGTTGGTATTCCTTATCAGTGAGCGTTAACGCTGGGGCAACGGTAATTGAATCGCCAGTATGCACACCCATTGGATCAATATTTTCAATCGAACATATGATAATGCAATTATCTGCGGTATCGCGCACGACCTCCATCTCATATTCTTTCCACCCTAAAACGGATTCCTCGACCAACACTTCGTTAGTGGGGGATGCGTCCAAACTTTCGCGGACAATGCGTTCAAATTCAATCCTGTTATAGGCAACGCCTCCGCCTGTTCCACCCATGGTGAATGACGGGCGCATAATGGCGGGCAGTTTAACGTAGTCCAATGCCTCAAAGGCCTCATCGAGGGAATGACAAGCCACAGACCGCGGGCTTTCCAAACCCAATTCATCCATACAGTCGCGAAATTTCTGGCGGTCTTCAGCGCGGTCAATAACATCCGCCTTCGCCCCGATCAATTCAACATTATGCCGTTCCAGCGCCCCATTCGCATCCAACGCCAACGCACAATTAAGCGCAGTCTGCCCGCCCATGGTGGGGAGGAGCGCATCTGGTTTTTCATGGGCAATAATCTTTTCAACAATGTCGGGGGTGATGGGTTCGATATAGGTCGCATCCGCCATGTCCGGGTCGGTCATGATTGTGGCGGGATTGGAATTCACCAAAATAACGCGGTATCCTTCTTCGCGAAGGGCCTTACAAGCCTGCGCACCGGAATAATCAAATTCACAGGCTTGACCAATAATAATAGGCCCCGCGCCAATAATAAGGATGGATTTTATATCAGTTCTTTTCGGCATTTGTTTTTCCTTTTA
>JAUHXB010000187.1 GCA_030427215.1 Alphaproteobacteria bacterium
CGCAGGGAGCATTTCATACAATGCGTCATATAGCGGGCGCAGATAGGGGTCGACTTTTTCTTTCATGTCACCCGGTAAGAATCCTAAGTTTTCACCGGCTTCAACCGCGGGACGTGACAGGACAATGCGCTTCACATCGCCTTTTTCCAATAACATCGCGGCATATGCGACGGCCAAAAAAGTTTTACCAGTTCCCGCAGGGCCAACACCGAAAATCAGGTCATTTTTACTCATGGATTCAATAAAGGCCGATTGCATAAAGGTTCGCGCGGTCACCGCACTTTTCTGTGTTTTAATTGTTGCGGCCTTTTTCATATCGATATGCTCAAGTTCAGCCTTAACATCATCAACGGAAATATCCCCCTTACGAGCCATTGGGATCAGAGATTCTAAAATACCGCGAAGATGATAAAGCTTTCCTGTTTCACCGATCAGGTTAAAACCAAGTGTGTCATTTTGAATTTTGACTTCGAATTCTTTTTCTAAAAAATCAAGATTTTCATTATTAATGCCACATAATGTGCGTTTGATTGCAACAGGATCATCCTTATGATCCAACAGACCGCTAAGGTCGAATAAAGTGTTATCTTTTACCATGTAAATTTAGTTTATCAGAAAAGGTTAAGAATTCTATTAAAACATTCTGATTTGGTCTTTCTTATCGTTGATAACAGCAAACGCTTTATTGACTATGCACCATATGCGTTTCACACTATTATGGCTTATGTTTTTTCGGCTTGGTCTCATTTTAATGATAGTGATGATGCACGGGGGGGCGGCTAATGCCGCGCAAACCCCTGTGACATTAGACGCAGATCAATTCACCTATGACAATCAAAAAACAATAGTTCAAGCGACAGGGAATGTTAAAATTACGCAATTAAATCAAACGCTTTACGCCGATAAGATTATATATAACGTGAATGATGATTTTGCTTATGCTGAAGGCAACGTTGTGCTTGAAGATGGCAATGGTGATACGCATTATGCCGAAACCTTGGAATTAAACGATCAAATGCGTGAAGGCGTTGTCCAAGGTATTTTTTCTGTTTTAGAGGATGATTCACGCCTCTGGGCGGCAAAGGCGGTTCGGGAATCCCCTGAAAAACATGTGTTAAAGGACGCGCGTTATACGCCGTGTAAGGCATGTACGGATAATCCCGACAAGACACCGCCATGGGCTTTGAGGGCTTCGGAAGTCACGCACGATAAGGAAGATGCGCGTATTTCATATGATAATGTCCGGTTCGAGGCATGGGGCGTTCCCGTTGCCTATGCGCCTTATTTCAGCCACCCTGACGGCACAGTGACGCAAAAAAGTGGATTTTTGACGCCAGAATTAGGATTCGGTAGTGATGATGGCTTTCATTTCATGATGCCCTATTATTGGGCGATATCGCCGTCTATTGATGCAACAATTGGTGTGAAGGCTTTTTCAAAATCTGCTCCTCAGCTTAATCTAGAATTAAGAAAACGGTATGAAAATGCAGCCTACACGGTTCAAACATCAGGTATTTATTCGGATCGAACGGATAGTGTCAATGGAAACGACATTACGATAGATGAAGAATTGCGCGGGCATATTGACGCGGAAGCCTTGTGGAATATCAATCGTAAATGGCGTGCAGGTGCGGAGATTTATCTGGCCAGTGATGAACAATATCTGGATCAATATGATATTGATGACGAGGATGTTTTGGAAAATCGTATCTACGTTGAACGGTTTGATAAGCGTGACTATGCCTCGGTGCAATTATTGGCGTTTCAGGATTTGCGATTGGACGAAGATGTCGATCAACCCAACGCATTGCCATTGGCCAACATGAATTTCATGGGTGCGCCCAATTCTGCGCTTGGTGGGCGGTTTGAATGGGACACATCTTTTTTATCTCTTTATCGCGAGGGGAATGAGCAAGATATGAACCGCGCCAGTTCGGAAATCGAATGGCAGCGCCAAGATGTGCTACCCCTTGGGCTGGTCACCGAAACATCATTGGCGGTACGCGGGGATGCCTATTACACAACGGATCGCGACATTGCCAAAACACGTGCCAATGAGGATGAGAATCAATTCGATAATCGTGTAATTCCAACGGCTCACCTTGAAGTGGCCTATCCTTTACAAAAACAGCTCTCTGCATCACAAATTCGTGTAAAGCCACGAATATCACTCACTGCTCGCCCCGATATTGATAATGATAGCGATATTCCGAATGAAGATTCCCAAGATGCACAAATTGATTATTTGAATTTATTTGAGGCAGACCGCTTTCCGGGGCTTGACCGGGTGGAGGACAGATCTCGTGTCAATTATGGCGTTGAGACAGGATATTACAACGATCAAGGTGATGAATTCACGGCCGGGTTAGGTCAGAGTTTTCGTTTTGATGACGAGGATAATCCATTTTTAAACGGGTCAGGATTTGAACAGCAATCATCCGATATTGTGGGGCAGATGGGGGCCAGCTTTAACGATCATCGCCATAATATGAATTACAGATTTCAAATTGATGGGCGTCATATGAATGCCGAACGACACGAATTTTATGGCGGAACAAAAATTAACCGGACAACATTATCCGCAATTTACCTTTATGAAAAAGGGTCAGCGGGAACAGAGTTTACCGAAAGCCGTGAACAAGTTCAGGCCAGCGCAAGATACAGCATTAACGATAATTGGGGTATAAACGCGTCTGCACTTTATGATTTGGGCGAAGATGAAGGATTGCGCCAATCTATCGCAGGCGTATCCTATGACGATGATTGTTTTGGAATCACGGCGGAATTTCAACGTGATTTGCAACGTGACGCGACAGGGGCTAGTGATACAAACGTGCTTCTGCGTTTCCGCTTGAAAAACCTAGGCGAATTTGAAACAACGGCCTATGATGGTGGATCTGATAACGATAATAACGACGATGATGAAACGGATATTCTAAGACAATGATGATGCCCATTGAATTTCATATGTGGTTTGGAATTATTCTAACGCTTTTGGCGGTTGTATCGTTTGCAAAAGAAAAAATTTCCCTTGAAATGACGGCATTGAGCATTATTGCGATCCTGTTAATTTATGGTCAAATTTTCCCGCTACAAGATGAATATGGTGATAATCAATTAAACCCGACGCAATTGCTTGCCGGGTTTGCAAATCCGTCCCTTATGGCGGTTTTGGCCTTGTTAATAATGGGGCAGGGAATGTTACAGACCGAGGCCTTACG
>JAUHXB010000188.1 GCA_030427215.1 Alphaproteobacteria bacterium
TTCCATCGCACGTTCCATACGAATGGCTAAGATAGCCTCTTTTAATTTGCGTTCGTAAGACCGTTCATTGGTCAAAAGGAAATTTTTTGCAACTTGTTGTGTGATGGTCGACGCGCCTTGCAATCGCCCTGGGTTTTTAATGTTATTAATAACGGCGCGGGCGATACCGACATAATCCAACCCTTTATGTTCAAAGAAATTTTTATCTTCGGCGGAAATAAAGGCGTTTTTAACCAAATCTGGAATAACCTCAATAGGAACGAATATTCGTTTTTCAGTTGAAAATTCGGCCATTAATTGTCCGTCCCCCGTATAAACGCGGGTCACAACATCAGGTTCATAGGTTTTTAACGCATTATAATCGGGAATATCATTACCGTAATGATTAATTACCCATGCAAACACACCAATGCCAACAATCATCCCCAAAATACCGAGGGATATCAATGTCAAAATACCGTAACCAATAAATCTCATGGATTCTAAAGTAATGGGTTTTTAAGGCAAAAGAAAGATGGTTTAGGCGGCATGGCCTGAATGCTTCATAATCGGGCCTTCGGCGCGGCCATGAATGAATTGATCAACGTAAGCGTTGCCTGAACGATCAAGGTTTTTAATGCTGTCCGACCAAATAATTTGTCCATCATAAATCATGGATACATCATCAGCAATTTTACGCGCAGAGGCCATATCATGTGTAATGGTTAGTGCCGTTGCGCCCAAATCTTTCACACATTTAACAATCAAATCATTAATCACATCGGCCATGATGGGGTCTAACCCCGTTGTCGGTTCATCAAAAAAGATGATTTCAGGGTTGGTGGCAATGGCACGGGCCAATGAGACGCGTTTTTGCATCCCACCCGATAATTCCGCCGGGAAATTATTGGCGACCTTTGCCCCTAAACCAACAGATTCTAATTTTTGAATCGCGATATCACGGGCATCGGATTTATTCATGCCTTCGGAATGGATCAGGCCAAATGCAACATTTTCCCATACAGGCAGAGAGTCAAACAATGCCCCTCCCTGAAACAACATGCCGAATTTTTTCATTTTTTCATCGCGTTGTTTTTCATTGAGGTCCGTAACCTCTTTTCCGTCAATTTTAATTGATCCACTATCGGGCTTCAGAAGGCCAAGGATACATTTTAATGTCACGGATTTCCCTGTTCCTGATCCGCCGATAATCACCATGGATGATCCTTCACGGACATTCAGGTCAATACCTTTAAGGATATGTTTGTCCCCGAAAGATTTATAAACGTCTTTCATTTGAATTTTGTAATCGGTCATGAAAACAATGCCTGTGTTAAAAGATAGTTAAAGATCAAAATCAATATGGCGGAGGACACAACCGCATTTGTTGTCGCGCGGCCAACGCCTTGAGCCCCTCGACCAGAATTATATCCATGATAACATCCCATGATTGTGACGATCAGGCCAAAGATAGCGGCCTTAATCAGGCCACTCATGACATCAATCCACTGTACAAAATCGATTGTTTGTTTGATGTAGGAGGAGCTTGAAAAATCCAAAACATAAACGCCAACCAACCATCCGCCCATAACACCGATGATATCGGCAATAAATACAAGAACAGGCAACATCAATAAGCCAGACAAAACCCGTGGCACAACCAAATATTTCATCGGGTTCACATTCAATGTTTTTAATGCATCAATTTGTTCGGTCACGCGCATTGTTCCTAATTCCGCGGCGATGGATGCCCCTACTCTCGCGGCTAACATCAACCCTGCCAGCACAGGGGCCAGTTCACGTGTAATTGTTAAAACAACAACATTTGCAACCGCCCCTTCGGCGTTGAACCGACTGAACCCAGTATAGGATTGCAATGCAATCACCATTCCGGAAAACAACGCCGTCATACCAACTACGGCGAGAGAGAAAAATCCAATTGATAAAAATTGCTGTCCGATTTTTACGGGGTACCATGGTGGCGTCATCACATGGCGTATGGTGTCCCAAATAAAAAACGATACTGTTCCAATCATGGCGCAGGCCGTCATAATAACGTGACCGACAAAGCCACAAGCCAACAGGACGGAATGATTTAAAGCAGATATCATACGTTTTTATAACCTTATCGAACAAATCTGCAAAGATTATATTTAGAAAAAATGAATAAAATGGCTCCTCGAGCAGGATTCGAACCTGCGACCAATTGATTAACAGTCAACTGCTCTACCGCTGAGCTATCGAGGAATATCTGTTAAGATATGTTTTTGTAATGAATTTCAATTTTCATGTCAAACATATATTTAGTCTCTTTGCGTCTTTGCGTCTTCCTGTTAAAAATACTTCTATGGAATATTTAAACACATTAAACGCGTCACAACGTGCGGCGGTGGAACAAACCGATGGGCCTTTGTTGGTTTTAGCGGGGGCTGGTACAGGAAAAACACGCGTTCTGACAACCCGTTTGGCACATGTGTTGAACACGCGCAAGGCCTTTCCCGGGGAAATTTTGGCCGTAACCTTTACCAATAAGGCCGCGAATGAAATGAAACATCGCGTGTCCGACATGATGGGTGGTGCCCCAGTTGAGGGATGGTGGTTAGGAACATTCCACGCGTTGGCGGGCCGAATGTTACGCCGTCATGCCGATTTGGTGGGGTTGTCATCGAATTACACGATTATTGACCCCGATGACGCTAAACGATTGGTCAAACAATTAATGATTGATTCCAATATCGACATTAAAAAACACCTACCCAAAATTGCGACATCTATTATTGATCGATGGAAAGACCGCGCCCTGACCCCTGACAAAGTTCCTACAGATGAAATTGGTGATTTTGCAAATGGTAAAATGGGGCAGATTTATACGGCCTATCAATCGCGATTAAAAACGCTGAACGCTTGTGATTTTGGTGACTTGTTATTGCACATGATTACAATTTTGCAAGGGCATCCAAACGTATTGGCGGATTATCACGACCGATTTAAATATATCATGGTGGATGAATATCAGGATACGAACGTTGCACAATATCTATGGCTTCGTTTGTTGGCACAACATTCAAAGAATATTTGTGTCGTTGGGGATGATGATCAATCCATTTACGGATGGCGCGGGGCGGAGGTCGGCAATATCCTAAAATTCGAAAAGGATTTTGAAAACGCACAAATTATTCGTTTGGAAGATAATTACAGGTCGACCCAAAATATCCT
>JAUHXB010000189.1 GCA_030427215.1 Alphaproteobacteria bacterium
GCCTCATTAATGGTTTTAAAACAGATGATAAAATCAATGATCGCGGCGATGGCATTGCAATTAAATTATCATGCTGTTTGTCATTTAAAAAAGATGCACCAGTGCAATCAATCACTTCGGCGTTTACAGACAATGCCTTATCAATATAGACATCTGCACCATGGGTATCGCCCGCATAAAACACAATTTTAACGGATGCATAATCAAATATGTCTTGGTCCAATGTTTCCAAATCTTTATCACCATAGGATACGGCTTTGCCTGTTTCGCGTTTGGGGGTAAGGGCATAAACCGCCTCAGGGGCGTTATCAATTTCAGATAAACAATTTAAAATTTCATGGCCGATTAACGTATGGGCGCCAATAATTGCAATAGACATGAGAGATATCTTCTTTCTTTGTTTTTATCATCCATAACATAGGGTAAACTGTTATTCATGACCAGCACGGAATTACCATCAGGTTTAATCGAAGCCGTTGAATCGGCCCCGTTCGGATTTTGCCTGCTTGAACGCAACACAAAATCCATCAACTATCTTAATTTCGCTTTTGCGCCAATGATGGGGTGTTACGACATTATCAATATCAATGAGCCAATTACAAATTTGGTCCCTGAGCATATTTTGCAATTTATTTTGAATCAAACTCAACGAAGCTTTGATTACGATTGTGAAATTTTAGTGGGAGATAATCAGACCCGTTGGATCCGCGTTCACGTAGAGGAAATGACGTATAAACGGCAATCTTACTTGGCGTTATGGACCAATGATATTACCAAGATTGTTGAATCGGAACAAAAAAACGCGTTGGCCCTGCGTGCGATGGAACAAGCCGCAGAAATGAAATCAAATCTTCTGGCGACCATGAGTCATGAAATTAGAACACCGATGCAATCTGTTTTTGGGTTTTTGGAATTAATCGCCGAAGAAAAACCAGAACAAAAAATATTAGATATGGTTGGGACGGCAAGGTCATCGGCATCAGATTTGTTAGAGATTTTAGACGATGTTTTGGATTTGGCGAAATTGGATGCAGATAAATTAGAGTTGGATCAATTTGAAATTCCGCTGCGAACATTATGTTACGGGACGATTGAGGCGTTGGAAGTGAAAAAATTTGGCAACACTGTTGATTTGTTGACTGATATTGAGAGCGATATCCCGTTTGTTATAAAGGGTGATCCAAAACGCCTTCGCCAGATTTTGATTAATTTGATGGGAAATTCTATTAAGTTCACTAGAGAAGGAAGTATCACCCTTAAAATCACACAAGATTGTCAAAATATCGCCGTTGCCGATAATCAAATCGGTCTAAGGTTTGAAGTCATTGATACAGGTATTGGCATGACGGATGAGGCCTGTGGTCGATTATTTCAACCCTTTATGCAGGCAGATAATTCAACAACACGTGAATATGGCGGTACGGGGTTAGGGTTATCCATCTGCCGAAAGCTGGTTGATTTGATGGGGGGAGCCATCGGAGTGACATCAAAACCAGAAATTGGATCAACATTTTGGTTTGAAATCCCTACAATTGCCGTTGAAGGCGATGAGGTTACTGTGGATTTACCATCACTGGATGGATACGCGGTTTTAGTTGTTGAGGATCACCCAAAAGCAATTATTGAAATTACGAATTCTTTAAAATCAATGGGGGCAGAAGTAGAAGCTTGTTCAAACTATGCCGAGGGGCTAGAGCTTATAAAGCGTCGTCCATTTGATGCTGCAGTTATTGATCATGGACTACCAGATGGATATGGGTTGGATCTTTTAAAAGATATCAATGATATTCGCCCCTATTGCGGGTTGGTGATGTACACCGTATATGACGATTATTCGATTCAAAATGCATTACGATCTTTGGGTGCTGTTCACCTTGTTAAACCGGCAAGTCGCGCCGGGTTGGGGGAGGCCGTTAAAAATGTTGTAAAACAAATTTCAGGGCAAAAACTGGAAGGATCGCAAAAAATATTAATTGCGGAAGACACGGCCGCAGTCCGTGAAATTTTGGCTAAGCAGCTTGAGCGTTTAGGGATTGATGCTGATTTTGTTGATAATGGGCGTAAGGCTCTGGACGCGATTGCAACCGGGGATTATGGCATTTTATTTACGGATCTGCATATGCCGGAGGTTGATGGATATCAGGTGATTAATTCAATCAGGGAAAACGCCGACGGAAATGACCGTTTTCCTGTCATTGTTTTAACCGCTGATGTTCAAATGGCACAACGCCAAACCTATTTAGAATTTGGATTTGATGAATGCTTACTTAAACCTGTTTCTCTGGCACAGGTTCGACGCCTTATGATGCGATGGGGGTTATTACCCGAAGATTTATCGACTACCATAAGTGATGATGAAGCAATCATAGAGAAAAAAAACAACGAAAGTGATGATGCAAATCCCATTGACCTTCAGGAATTGGAAAATTTATTGGGGGCACTGGATGATCAGGCGATTGAAATGTTGGACATGTTTTATGACATGACAAAACCGTTGATTGATGATTTGGAAAAGACCCTTCAAGATCAAAATTGGAATCAATTTATTGAGATTGGGCATAGCCTGAAAGGTGCAGCACGATCTGTCGGTGCTGTCAAATTGGGTGATATTGCGTCCGATATTCAGGATAATACCGAAAATGCATCCAAGGGCGAAAGACAAAACATGTTAAAAGATGCACAAAAGGCGTTTGCAGATATTAAAACTCATATTGATTATATTAAAGAAAAAGGCTTTTAACAGGCCGGCCCGCCACTATTGCGAATAATCCAAAATCTAAGGCATTGATATCCGTTGGCGCATCCATCTGTTTGTCCACCTGTTGCGTCTGTATAGTCAACTTCACATGAGGATACCAAGCTATTAACTTTTTGCATTGATTCCCCAATAAAAGGATCACTTTTATCGGATTGAATTTGGAAAAATACACCGTTAAAGGCGGTTCCATTGATTGTTGCGCTTCCGTTGAAATAGGTCCATGGATCCATTAAGTCAGGTGGTTGGGGTAAAAACCCTGTAAATTGGCCGCCACCACCAAAAAGTCGTAGGTAATTTGCCCCAGGACATCGCAATTGTTCGACATTTTTGTTTGTGACGTCATAAGCGGCATATTGTGTATCTGCGGAATCTGGATTAAGGGGATAGGGGTCAATATAC
>JAUHXB010000190.1 GCA_030427215.1 Alphaproteobacteria bacterium
TAGATTAAATCAGCTCTCACAAGAATTCCGTAGATTGTCGACAATACGACTTTCAACAGATTTTATGTCTTGAGAATGTTGATTTTTTTCATCACTCCACCGTCGAGCTTTTGTCTACTTCGGGGGCGGCTTATTGACTTCACTCTAATATTCTTTTTATTGTATCGAGATTAAATAATAGTTTTTTTATTGCCCATTAATTAAGCATTCTTAATTCCGATATAATCGGCGTTAATTATCTTACTACCTTTAGTACGATTGCATCTCCAGCAAAGTGTTTGCAGATTTCCTTCTGACGTAATACCGTTCTTTGATAAAGGAATTATATGGTCTATTTCTAGTAATAAATTTCGTTCCTCTTTATTTGATAAACCACAGGTTTGGCATGTGTAATTATCTCTATTTTTTATTTTTTCCCTTAAAGCAGCTGTCATTAAAGCTCGTTGACCAGCGACACTATTTCTAAATTTCACCAATTCAGATAAGTAGCTAATAAATTTATCTAAATTCTCAATATTAAAAGTTGTTTCTGAAGTCATGGAACTATTACCGCCAGGACTTACATAATTAAAAGAGAATGTTGGGAAGTATAATTGACTAAAATCAACTTCATCAAAGCCTAGTTTTCTAATTAATTTCTTCTTTCTCAAATTCAAAAGTAAAAAAGGAATTTTATCATTTAAGCTATCAACAATTTCGTCTTTTTCATTTTGAAGTAGTATTTTGCCTTGCTCGGCTGCAGAAAAATTATTTAAGATATTTTCAAATTCCGATAATGTCGTTTCACTTGGCTTTATATCAAAATATTTGCAAATATATTTAAAGGGCTGCGCCTGAGCATTTTTACAAACTGTTGCGGAACACTCATAAACATTAACGTCATTCTTAATTTTCTCCAATTTGGGACGTTTGTAATTATAATTACTATTATCTATATAATCTGAAGCGCCATAATCAATTTTTTTAACAATGTTATATATACTTTTTAACTCTTCAATATGTTGATTTAACTCGTTACATTTGATTATGTTCTCTTTTATATCATCCTTGATTTGTAAGAATTTATTACTCTTATAATAAAAATATTCGTATATTAACCATAAAATTTCGTATATTGCCCAAAGCAATCCAAATACTAAAAATGCAGTACCGAACAAAATTATTCCGCCTATTATTACAGCAATAATTATTAGATAAAATACGGCCATAATTTCAGACTTTTTCATGATGTTTCATCCCCTTTAGGATTCGAAAAATTTTACTCCACCGTGACAGATTTTGCTAAATTACGCGGCTGGTCGACATCTGTGCCCTTAATCACCGCAATGTGATAGGCTAGTAATTGGACAGGGATGGCATATAAAATTGGCGCAACAAATGGGTGTACGTCCGCCATTGTGACCGACCAAATGCTGTTATCCTTTAAACTTTCAACACCTTTTGCGTCACTGATCATAAAGACTTTGCCGCCTCTGGCGACGGTTTCTTGAATGTTACTTGCGGTTTTTTCAAATAATGTGTCATTCGATGGTGCCAAAACAACCACGGGAACTGTATCATCAATCAGGGCGATTGGCCCGTGTTTCATTTCCCCCGCGGCGTATCCTTCGGCGGTAATGTAACTAATTTCTTTTAATTTCAATGCGCCTTCCATGGCGATGGGGAATAAATTTCCACGGCCCAAATATAAAACGTAATGCGCTTTTGCAATTGACCCTGCGATATCCTTAATCGCGCTATCATGATTTAAAATCTCGCTTGCGACCGTGGGCACATGGCGCAATGCATCCGTATACTCCATCACCTGATCATCATTGATGTTGCCTCGCTCCGCCGCCGCGGCAATGGCCAAACACGCCAAAGTTGTGAGCTGGCAAGTCGTGGCCTTGGTCGATGCCACGGCGATTTCAGGCCCTGCCAAAGTATTCAAACAATAATCCGATTCCCGTTCAATCGTTGTTTCAATCGCGTTGATAATCGATAAAATTGTCTGGTTTTGGGATTTGGCGTAGCGCAAGGCCTCCAACGTATCCAATGTTTCACCAGATTGAGAAATAAAAATCGCTAATCCACCTTCGGGCATGGGCGCTTCGCGATATCTGAATTCACTTGCAACATCCAATTCAACGGGAATACGTGCAATTTGTTCAAACCAATATTTCGCAACCGATGCGGCGTAATAGGCCGTGCCACATGCAATCAAGGTAATGCGAGGTGTGGATTTTAAAATCTCAACAATATCGGCGGGCAAAGTGATTTGCCCTGTTGTCGGATTAATAAAGCTGTTCAACGTGTCACCAATGACGGCGGGTTGTTCATAGATTTCTTTGAGCATGAAATGCGGGTATTCGCCCTTGCCCATCACTGCGCCGCTTTGTGCCGTGACACGTACGGCACGTACAACATCGTCATTGGCAACGTCATAAATGCGCGCGGAGTCGCGTGTGACCGTCACGCGATCGCCATCTTCCAAAAAGCAAATTTTGTTTGTTAGGGGCGCCAGTGCATAAGAATCCGAAGCCAAATACATTTCACCATCACCATACCCAACCGCCAAAGGTGTCCCTTGACGCGCGCCGATCATTAGATTATCTTCGCCTGCAAAAATCAGAGCCAAAGAATAAGCCCCTTCCAATCGATCAAAAGTTTTATTTGCCGCATCTTGTGGACTGTCGCCTTGGTTCATATAATGCGTGACCAATTGCGCGATGACTTCGGTGTCAGTCTCGGACTCAAATCGCATTTGATAGGATTCCAATTCTTCTTTGATCTCGCGGTAATTTTCAATGATACCGTTATGCACCACCGCAACCTTTTCCGTGGCATGAGGGTGCGCATTTGTTGTGTTGGGCAGACCGTGCGTCGCCCACCGTGTATGCCCGATCCCAATTGTGCCTTGGGGTGTATTATCCTGCAACACGGTTTCAAGATTTTTGATTTTACCCTCAGACCGAGCGCGGATGATGTTTCCATTATGAATTGTGGCGATCCCTGATGAGTCGTACCCGCGATATTCAAGACGCTTAAGCCCCTCAACCAAATGAGGCGTCGCCTCGCCTTTACCAATAATACCAACAATTCCACACATTTTTATTTTTCCTTTTTATTTATTTTATCCAAATAATGCTTCACCTGATATTGGTGGCAA
>JAUHXB010000004.1 GCA_030427215.1 Alphaproteobacteria bacterium
GAAATCTTCGCATATGGCGATGCCCAATTTATGCCCTTTATATTCGACAGGTTCAGCCAAATTGCCCTTGGTAAACACACGGACCTCGTCAAACACGCCGTAATTGGGCAATTCATGTTTCGCGATGATGTGTTGAATTTTGCCATCATTGAGGAACAAAGCGCAATTTTGCCGATTACCATTATCATGTAACCATGGCGACCCAATCACCATTGCAGGGCCGTTTTGCGTTGCCTTTGCAATCTCTTCGGCCTTGTCCATACAAACATGCATAAATCCATCATGCAGGACGAGGTCTTCAGGCTGATATCCGCTTAAAACCAATTCAGAAAAAATGATAAGATCACTATCGCTTTTGTGGTCATTATAAATGGATACAATTTTATCCGCATTGCCCGCAACATCCCCAACATGAGGATTTATTTGCGCGATTGTGATCCGAAGCGGGGTTTGCGAATTCATACACATAAACTAACATGCATATTTTAAAATGACTATCGCCTTAAATGACGGTGACAAGCAAACCCTCTTGGGCGTACAAATAATTGTCTTAACCCATTATGAAGATTATGCATTGCGATATTTTCATTATTAAATCTTGTAGTGGGAATAGCTTGTTGCCTAGCATTCCCCATATCCGTTAGTTTATCGGTCACACAAAGAATGACACCCAAATGATCGTTCTGACTTAAATTGTTAAACTGCCCTTGTCCCATATTATTCCATGCATTCAAAACACGACTTGAAAACCTTCTCTCAGAAGAAGATAGCTGTGTGGATATTGTTGATTGTCTCAGCAAATTATAAAGTGAGTATTGCCCCCTATCTTGCCTAAGTTGAGCTAAAGCATCTTCGGTCAAACTAAGATATGTCGAAATAGCATCATCCTGCGCACTAGCGCTTGATGTTTGTGTATCAAAAACTGAATCAGCTACCGGCAATGCCGTTGAGGCCATCCCGACTCCTAAAGCTGCCGCGCTCATGGCCTGTTTTGCATTTGGTAATAAGTTTTTCATAGCGAAAGATTAGCCTACTTCTTCCTAAAAATCAATATATTTTTATGTTAAAAATTGATCTATTGCCGTCACATAACGAAACCGCCATACTATTACCATGAAATTTCAATGGTCTTATCTTGATCCCCTGACAACGCTGGATTGTGATTATGCAGATCAATTCCAAACGACTTTTAAAAAAATCAAAAATGATATCCCTGATAATTTCCCTACAATTCCACTCCATAATGATTGGGGGCCGGATATCAGCCATATTTTCATGCATTGGCGACAAGGTGAAAAGGCCCCGACATTACCTACATTATTGTTGAATGCCGCGCATCATTTTGATTTGGACACCCAATCCGATCTATTCATCGCAACGATGGCGGCATGTATTTTAGGTGAGATTCCACATCATAACCCTTATCATAACAACCCTCATTTTCGTGAAGTATTTTATGTCGCAATGCATTTATGTGCCATTCATAACGACCTTAAATCTGAAGATAGCCTCTCTAAAGACGAAATTTTATTATTGATGTTAACCGGTGCAATCCACGATTTCGCCCATCCAGGGCATGGTAATATGATTAATGATACGCATATCCCGTCATTTGTTGAGAGAAAAACTGTTGCCAAGGCTGAACCATTTTTAAAAGCGTTGGGGCTAAGCGATGAGCTTTTCAAACAAATTCAAGTAATGATTATATGCACGGATGTGAGTCGCGATTCAAATGGTAAGAGCCCATCAATATTTGCACGCAATATTTATCAGGGTCATCAACAAAATAATTTGGAAACTTTGAATGTGCCTGATTTTTATGCCCCCCTTCGTAAAGATCCAAAATTGTCGCTTGTAACCATGTTCCTTTGCGAAGCCGATATAGCCATGTCATCGGGATTGGGTTACGAATTCTCAAAAGAAATGACCCGATTGGTTGCACAGGAAAGCAGCATGTTGCAACCCAATGCGGTCACTCTCTTGGGTTTTATGAAATCAATATGTCATGGTGGTTATTTAACACATGCGTCAAACAATCTTCTTGGACAGAATTTTAAAGCAATCTTAATACAGGCAGAGCAAGACGCCAAAGAAAGTGTTTCATACGCCCAGCCAGAGTCGAAGTTCCCTAAAGGAAGTCTTATCCTCTAATTGATCATGATGCATTAATTTTTTAATGAATTTAGCTTCTAATTTTTTATCTTTAATAATCGAAGTCAATAACGCATAAAACGCCTCATCAATATCGGACTGTTCACCGCGTAGACTTTGACCAAATCGGTCAAAATAATCATCTAAATTAATTTTGTGAGCTGTAAGCGTTTTTGAAAGTGCCTCCAAAACGGGACTATCCGCATATGGTTTCCCGGCTTGTATTTTTTCAATTTCATCCATCCACCATTTCAGACGAATAACGCGCATCATGGGGTCTATGACTTTTTTGGGGATGGCATGTAATTCGGTGTGTAATGCCATCAACGCCAAAATATCAAAACGATTTTTGCGAGGTGCAAAAAAATGGAGAAGATAAAGATTATAATTTTCCGCGCGAACATAATCGCGGGTGTAATGACACGGCAAAGCCTTATTCGGCATCTTTATCTTTTTTATCCGTCTTTTTCTTTGTCGCAGGTTTCTTTTTTGCCTTTGGTTTTGGCTTTTCTTTATCCTCAGCCTTATCCTCGGTTGGCTTGGAAACTGTGGATGGAACGGATGACCGTGGTGCGCTTGCCGCACCTTTATCCGCATTCATTTCGGCGGATCGGTCAACCTTACCCGTTTTCAACAACTCTTTTATTTCTGCGCCGGTTAATGTTTCATATTCCAACAACCCTTGGGCAAGAGTTTCCAAATCTTTGGCATGTTTTTTCAACAACTTGGTTGCCTGATCATATCCGCCTTGAACCAAACGTTTCACCTCGTCATCAATCACTGCCGCCATATCATCGGACACATGCGATCCACCCATCGATTGACCTAGAAAATTTTGGTCGCCTGCACCATAATCAATCATTCCAACTTTGTCGGATAATCCCCATTCGGTGACCATTTTCCGCGCCATGTGAGTGGCCTGTTTAATATCGCCTGATGCACCCGTGGTCACCATATCTTCGCCAAAAATCAATTCTTCGGCAACACGTCCGCCCATGGCCACGGCCAAATCCGCATGCAATTTTGCACGTGTGATAGACAACTGATCTTCCTCTGGCAATCGCATCACCATGCCCAATGCACGACCGCGAGGGATGATTGTTGCCTTATGAATTGGGTCAGAATGTTTTTCCTGTAGCGCGATAATTGCGTGCCCTGCCTCGTGATAAGCGGTGAGTTTTTTCTCCTCCTCACTCATCGCCATGGACCTGCGTTCAGACCCCATCATGACCTTGTCTTTGGCATCTTCTAAATCCTGCATCGACACAACACGCTTGTTACGACGCGCGGCAAGCAATGCACCTTCATTGATTAAATTCGCCAAATCCGCCCCTGAAAAGCCAGGTGTTCCACGCGCAATAACGGTTAAATCAACACTATTCGCCAATGGGACTTCACGGGCGTGAACCTCCAAAATTTTCTTACGGCCATTTAAATCAGGATTTGGAATTGTCACCTGACGGTCAAAACGACCAGGGCGCAATAGAGCCGGGTCCAAAACGTCAGGGCGGTTAGTCGCCGCGATGATAATCACGCCTTCAGAGGCTTCAAACCCATCCATTTCAACCAGCATTTGGTTTAATGTCTGTTCCCGTTCATCATTTCCACCGCCATGTCCACCGCCGCGGCGACGGCCAACGGCATCAATTTCATCGATGAATATAATACATGGTGCGTTTTTCTTACCCTGTTCAAACATGTCACGCACACGAGATGCCCCAACACCAACAAACATTTCAACGAAATCAGATCCGGATATTGAGAAGAAAGGTACATTCGCCTCACCCGCAACGGCGCGCGCTGTCAATGTTTTACCCGTTCCTGGAGGGCCGACAAGCAAGGCGCCTTTAGGGATTTTACCACCCAAACGTTCATATTTTTTAGGGTCCTTGAGGAATTCAACGATTTCTTCTAATTCTTCTTTGGCCTCGTCAATCCCTGCAACATCGGCGAATGTGACCTTTTTTGTATTTTCGTTTAGCAACTTGGCCTTTGATTTACCAAAACTAAATGGGTTGCCACCGCCCCCACCGCCGCCGCCGTTCATTTTCTTCATAAAGAAAATCCATACTCCAATCAAAAGGAGCATTGGAAACCATGATAGCAAAATGCCAAGAAGGCTTAATTCAGCAACATTTTCTTCGGCCTTAATCGTGACATTTGTACCATCAAGGCGTTCAACAATATTTTCGCCCTCTGGCATGAATGTTTTGAATTTCCCACCATCGACATAATCGCCTGTCACGTCCTGCCCCTTTACGGTGACATTTTGAATCATGTCATTTTGGGCATTCGCCATAAATTCGGTATATGTAATGTCTTCTGGTTGAGGGCCAAAGCCACCCGGCCCTTGCATAAAGCTTTGATAAACAAAGATCAGCAAAAATCCAATTGCCACCCACGTTAAAACATTCCGTCCAGTTTGATTCATATTAATTTAATTCCTTTTTTTGAATCACAAAGACTCAAAGACACTAAGATTATTGTGTATTTATATAACATTATTTAAAAAATGAAACAGTATTATGGCATAGTTTTTTATTATATAGCCGTTTCTAAATAGAATGCTCAATTATTCTGATAAAATAATAAGCGCCGCAGGCATTGTAACCGTTCACGCAAGGGGCGCCAGGAAGTCGCAAAGAGCGCAAGGGAATTCGAACTCTTGGCGGTCCTTCGCGTGTTCTTTGCGATCTTTGCGTGAACCCAGCAATATTTGCTTTTATATAATTATTCTATTTAGAAATAGCTATATCTTTAAAATTCTTTGTGACTTCGTATCTTTGCGATTCAAAAAATTATTCTTCATAAAGGTCATTTTCTTCAATCACCTGAATTTGGCTGGGATGAAAAACTTCCATGAATGGTCCATTATATTGGCGAATCCAACCACGGGTGCGGATTTTTTGACCGCCTAATTGCATGATATTCATATCCGCCTTTGAAAATTCACGACGAAGGGACGAGCTGACCGCCACGGTCATATCATCGCGCCAATTATCACCAAAATTCAGGTAAATGATGTTATTGCGCGAAGCAACTTTTTTAACTTTGCCCTCAATAATCGCGAATCGATTATCGGCCTCCATGGCCGTTACCTCATTCATGATTTGCCATTCATCATCCGCCCAAAATCCGCGTTTTTCTGATCTGGCTTCGGCCTCCGCCTCATATAACATCTCGGCAATTTCAAAATGCGTTTGGGTTGGATAGGCAAAAGCGATACCCGCCTTCACCATTTCAACCTGAGCAAAGAAACCATCATCGGCGCGTGTGATGTATCCTGCGCTGTGCCCCAGCGCATTCAATAATCCACGATCTTTATTGCGGGATTGATAAATGCGGATAAATTTATCGTTGAAATGTTCATCCACAAAATCTTTGGCGCGTTTGCCATACTGCCCCGGATCACGATCAAATTCCCATGGAATATAAATCGCAGGCAGGTGAAGCGTTTCCGTGTTATTAATCACCAAAGTTTGCCCATCAATCACTTGTGTCACGCGGGCTTTTGGTTTGGTCAGGCGGAATTTTTCTTTTAATTGCGCGTCCAATTCAGATGCTTGCCCTATTCCCGCCATAGACAGGAACGAAAATAAAACTATGATAAGGAACTTTAAACAATTGAAAATCATATTATAGCTATGACAAAATTTATATCATTTCACAAGGCCTTGTTGGTTTTGCCCTTCTTAATTTTAACCGCTTGTTCCACAAATCAGGCAACGGGGCGCAATCAATTTACGGGGTTAATGCCCGCATCCAAAGAGGCCAGCATCGGCGCACAAGAACATGAAAAAATTCTGGCTCAATTTGGTGGTGCAGTAAAAGACATAGCCTTGCGCGATTACGTCACGCGCGTAGGACAAAAAATTGTACCCCATACGGAACGCCCTGAGGTAGCTTATACGTTTACGTTGTTGGACAGCCCTGTTGTCAACGCATTCGCACTGCCCGGTGGATATGTGTATGTCACACGCGGTATTTTAATGTTAGCCAATAACGAGGCTGAATTGGCTGCCGTTATTGCCCACGAAATCGGTCACGTGACTGCCCGTCATTCGGCGGAGCGATATTCAACATCCGTCTTAACATCCGTTGGAGCATCGATTCTATCCGCGGCAATAAAAGTTGATGGCGCATCACAAGCATTGGGTTTGGGCGCGAATTTGTATTTGAGTTCTTATTCACGATCACAAGAGCATGAGGCCGATGATTTAGGTATTCGATACCTGTCACGCGCAGGATACGATACAAATGCCATGGCGGGTTTCTTAAAGTCTTTAGAGGCGTCCAGTGCACTTGAAGCCAAAGAAACAGGGAAAGACAACCGCCCGCCATCATACCTGTCCACCCACCCCGTGACCGCGGAACGTGTGACACGGTCGGTTGCAAAAGCAGCCGAATTCCCACAATCGTCAAAAGAAATAAATCGCCTTAGCTATCTTAAAACTATTAATGGAATGGAAATAAGCGACAGCGCGGCACAAGGATTTGTTGATAATAACAAATTTGTTCACCCTGAAATCGGGTTTATGTTCCCTATCCCCGCCAATTACAAAACACAAAATTCCGCATCCAATTTTGTCGCACAATCAAAATCTGCAAACGGTGGAACGTTGATTTTATCAGGTGGACAAATCAAACCGGGGCAATCATTGGAAGATTTTTTGCGTATGGTCGTTTTAAAAGGTGATATGTCGGGCGCTCGTGATTTTGGTACAAACACCATTAACGGTTTCAAAACCGCCAGCGTAGAGCGTACAGGCGCGATCAATAACCGCAAGGCCAATATCCGAAATATTGTTTATCAATGGAATAATAACACGGTTTATATGCTGACACTTGCTATGCCTATTGGACTACCCCAAGACGAAGTCACAGAATTACAAAAGGCGGCATTCGGATTTAAGCGTATGAGCGCATCCGACAAATCGAAATATCGTCCAAAGACATTATCATTCCGCGTGGCCAAATCTGGTGATACCGTTCAATCAATGTCATCACGTTTCCCCTATAATGATGGATTAAATGCAGACCGTTTTCGTGTGATCAATGGCATGAATGTGGGCGAACAGGTTCGTGCCAATCAGGCCTATAAGATTATTGTGCAATAGAATCTTTTAAAATGTCGCGCGCGGTTTTATAGGTCAGACCATCGTAATAACGCATTGCCATTTTTAACTCTTCGGCCGTAACGGCCTGTGATGACCTTGCAATCGTGCGCGTTAATAAAAACAGCGATACAAAATGTTCCTTTGAAATATTGGTTGCGCGACATGCAACGGCCAAGGCCTGCCCCCCGACTTGTTGCATCATGCTCCAGATAATATCAAACGATAAATCCGTGTGTTTTGCAAAAAGCGCGATGAAGAATCGACCCTGCCTGCGGCGTAAACAATCCACAAATAATCTATCTTTAATTCGTCCAGACGCATGGTATTGCGATGCAATTTCAACCATTAAATTGGATGGTCTCATATTATCAGATGATAAAATTGTATCGGTGAAATCCTGAACCGAATCTTCCAATGCGGCATCAACTTCTTCGCCCGTGACCTTAAATTGTTGGGTGATTTTTTCGCGTATCGCAACGGATACTTGCCAATAAACCGCAACTGCCAAATTTTTTGGTAACGATTTATAGCCAATATAATCCTTTGCCAAATCTTCGTCTTGAGGTGCAATCACACCAATCATTTTCAACAAATTATCTTCCAATAAAATCGATTCATTCAATAACAAGTTATGGATGGCCTTGGCATCGCCTTTATTGATTAAACTTTCTGAAATTCTTTCGGATAAACAGTCGCGGTTTGCAATTGCACGCCAATGGTTTGGGCTTGTCGCCTCTATAATATAAAGAATGTCGGTATCGGTAAGCAATGGTGAGTACTCTAAAACAGGACCAGCAATATCAATTGTGCCATAGGCCATATAATTTAAAAGGCTGTGATGCAAATCATCACGCGGCGCAAGTTTATGAGATAGATTAATACGGATATCGCGTTCGACCTGTTGGATCAATCCAATTAAAACATCGGAAGCAAGGGCTTTCTCACTGTCTGTTAAATTGGCATCCAAAATGGCTGCAACAGAATTGATTAACTCTGATGATGAATCCTGATCTTTATTTTTGGACTTATACTGAATAACACTGTCATGCAGTTGAACCAATAATGGATCAAAACTATCATAACCTTGAACCGCGTTGGTTGTCCGATAATGCTTATCGCTTATGTAAGCCAATTTATTAATTCCCTCTTCCCTAAAATACGATCTGCTTATTTAAAACGAAAATTCTTACGATTTGGTTAAGCTTATTTTTTTTCGTATCTTCGTTAAGTATGACAGAAGATACTTTATAAAATATTAATGCCATACAAGAGCGTGTTAATTTTTTGTTAAGGCTTTCTTTACTTTGATCTTGTATGCTATATTTTGGGTATAAGATAATAATAAAAAATGGGGTCATAAACATGTCTGGAGCAATTGGATCAACACCAACTCAAATTCAACCGAATATTATTCAAAACAGCGTTCAACAAAACGCACAGAAGTCTGTCCAACGTGAAACAACACAGCAACAGGCTCCTAACCGCGAGGTTGCGCAGGCTCAATCCAACCAGAATTTCCAAAAAATTGCACAAGATATAATAGCCAGCCGAGCGGACGCACCCGTTGTTGATTCAGGGGCATCCCAACGAGGACAGGTTGTAGACATTCTTGTCTAAGCATTCCCTTTAATATCAGAAAATAATAAATTTAAACGATCAACATCGTGGTCTTCGTTTTGAAATAACGAAGCGACTCCATTATCATTTGTAATGGCCAGTGTAATGTAAAAACGATCCGCCTCTTTCATCGCCTGGTCAATCATGTCCTGAATTAAAAACAAACTTACCTCCATTGATAACTCATCACATTGAATCAATGCCTTAAAAATTGTATTTCCAACGCCATCAACCATGAAAAACCCATGCCATGCCGATTCGTTGGCCTGCATAATAACGTGATCCAATTTGGATTTATCACAAGATTGTGTTTGCGCAATAACAAGACCAAGTTTTACAATATTGGCATCCGCATTGCGGTCCAACATCACCGTATAATCCGATTGATTACCATGGCATTTAAAATGAATGCGGTTTTCGCCTAATCGATCAAAAGTATAATTTGACGCCTCTAAAACCTCCTCAAACTGGTCGAGAGGATTTGTATTATCGTTGTCTTGATTAAGAGGGGAAATGATTGAACGCATGCCAATAGCAATAGCATTATAAAGATGAAACGATCAAGGGTGGAATTATTAAGGAGTATTTGGTTTTAGATCATCAATCGCTGCATCTGCTATAGTGCATGTCTGAGAAATGCTATTATAGCTTTGCAAGGCATCACCTAGAATACTAGTCGCATTTGCAAGGGCCATTTCAGTTATTATTCTGCCGTTATTATAAAATGTCTCAAAATCATCATAGTCACTTTGAACATCATATGCCTTAGACAAACCTTCCATATCCTGAACGCCATTTGAATATTCAGATCCGTTTTGATAAACAAATATTGAATAACTACTAACATAGCTTGGAATGTTCGATAAATGCATCTCAACCTCATTCATAGAGGGAATAACGCGAGATCCAATAAAATCGGACATTCCGTTTGAAAGAAGCCCATTCTCGTTCATCTCTTCTAATGTTAAAACGCCGTCTCTTATTAAATGATCTTCAATAATCACTTCATAATTTACATTATCATTATCGTAAAAATGAAGAATGGTTTCTTCGGCATTGGCATTTATACCAATAAGGCTTAGTGGTTGATAACAAGATTCGCTTATCCCATCAGCAAGAGCGCCTGACCCAAGGGCAAAAGAAAGCGCTGCATTAACAGCTAATTTTTTCATTCTTAATTCCTTAACAATTAAGTATTTTCATTGGTAAAAATATTTAATCTATAAATTAAAATATGTCAACTTTAATTTTGTAAACCTTTTCTATTTTATTGCGTATAAATAGCTATGACACAAAAAACACTTCGCCTGATCCTTGGGGATCAGCTGAACCAAAAAATATCATCCTTATCCGATTGTGATAAAGACAACGACATTATTTTAATGTGCGAGGTTTGGGATGAAACGCAATATGTCCGTCATCATAAAAAGAAAATAGCCTTCCTTTTTTCCGCCATGCGCCATTTTGCCAAAGACTTAAAAGATCAAGGATATCAGGTTGATTATATAAAATTATCTGATGACACAAAATCATTTAAAGGCGAAGTTGAAAAGGCGATCAAACGCCACGATATAACCGATGTTATCCTCACCGAACCATCCGAATATCGTGTGTTGGATGACATAAAGACATGGGCGAATGAATTGGATATTAATGTCGATATTCGCCCTAACGACCTGTTTATTGCAACCCATGATGAATTTGCTCAATGGGCCAAAGACCGCAAGCAATTGCGCATGGAATATTTTTACCGCGAGATGCGTAAAAAAACGGGCTTATTGATAGATGATGATGGTAACCCCGAAGGCGGGGAATGGAATTACGATTCTGAAAATCGTCAAACGGCAAAAAAGTTCATAAAAGAACGCAATGATTTGGCCAACCAACCCGAATCCAAAACTGATAAAGATTTTGAAATTAATAATAAAAATAACGCCCTCGTTCAGGATGTTTTAAAATTGGTCGAGGATAAATTTGATGATCATTTTGGTGATTTGCACCCATTTTATTTCGCCGTTACACGTGACCAAGCCCTAGAGGTTTTAGATAATTTTATTGCAAACCGCCTGCCCCATTTTGGCGATTATCAGGACACAATGATTGAGGGCGAACCATGGATGTATCATTCGCATCTGTCTTTTTATATTAATTGCGGAATGTTAACCCCTTTGGAAGTGTGTGAAACCGTTGAAAACGCCTATTACGATGGACGACGCAATATACCAATCAACGCGGCGGAAGGGTTTATCCGCCAAATCATTGGATGGCGGGAATATATTCGCGGGATGTATTGGCTTAAAATGCCTGAATATAAATATGAAAATCATTTAAATGCCAAACGTCCCCTGCCGGATTTTTTCTGGACGGGAGATACGGATATGAATTGTTTGAAACAATCCATCACTGAAACAAAACAAAATGCCTATGCGCATCACATCCAACGATTAATGGTGCTTGGAAATTTTTGCTTGTTAATGGGCGCGCATCCGGATGAGGTCAATGAATGGTATTTAATCGTTTATGCCGATGCCTATGAATGGGTAGAATTGCCCAATGTCACGGGCATGGTTTTATATGCCGATGGCGGTGTTGTGGCGTCAAAACCCTATGCCGCGGGGTCAAATTACATCAATAAAATGTCGAATTATTGTGATAATTGCAAATACTCACCCTCGGTTAAAACAGGCGAAAAGGCCTGCCCTTTCAACTATCTATATTGGAATTTCCTAATTGAAAATAAAGACGTTTTTGAAGGTAATCCGCGTATGAATATGATTTACAGTTCATTAGACAAAATGGATGATGAAAAAGTAAGTGCGATAAAAAACGACAGTGAACAGTTTTTAAAAACTATTTCTTGACAAACACCCTTCTTATTTTACATACTTTAAAAATGAAATTTGATTTTAAAGATTTAAGCGCATTTGAATTACCTAGCGAGCATGTAAAAAACACAAAAGAAAAAGCATCATGTATCATTTTAATTGATGATAAGCCTGTTGCATTTTCTGCTGAGCTCTCTGAATTTAACGGCTATAGGCTAGACAAACCAGAAGTAAAATTAGCATTTTTAATAGCTGCAAAAATCATTAACCATCTGGATACTGGTGATAATTTCAACCATTCGGATTTCTCATTACCAAAAGGCGGGCATATGGTTAAACTTGGTGATTATAATTCTTATGGTGACAATGCAGAGTCATCAAAACGCCGTGTAAATGATGGTTTGAAAAAAATTGCCGGGTTTGAATTTTATCTATGTCACGCCTTGTTGGCCTATGAACATCAAACGCATAAAAGACAACTTACCCTAAGTTCACTTCGAAATCTAACGGCCTAAAATCCAGCCTTATTGCGCATAACACGGATTTCTTGCATGCGCGCAGTTATTTCACCTGGCATTAATCCTGCGCCCATAATTCCCGCATATCGCCCTGCACGTTGTGTGTTATAGGCCACTAATTCTTGCGGATTCACCTGATACATGCGTTGATTATCATTCGCCATCCCCGTCATATCATGAAAAAACGCCGCCGCTATGAGAGATTCAAAATCATCGCGGCGTGGATCATTTTCACCCAGCGCGGTTACACCCCGCGTCATAATGTGGTGCATATTTTCGTGCAACACGACCTCCATAAATCTTTCAAAGGGCAGTCCACCCCATTGCATTTTACTATTCAAATAAATGGAGGCCTCGGTCGGAACATATAATCCATTGGCATCTCCGCGTAAGGGAATGATTTGTATAGTCGCGGGCTTTAACCCCTCATAAAATCCATACGCCTTTAGTTGTAGATTGGTTGTGTGCACAGCCAGATTTTTGAGTGCCTCAGGATTATTTTGTTTCCAATTCAAACGCGCGCTCGTCAATGTTTCATCATCCAACAATAAATCGACTAATTTCAATCGTCCCTGCGCCTCCCACGTCCAAAAATCGGGACTTAAGGCTTTAAATTTGCGGGCATCGGCCTCGATAACCGTATCATCCTCGACCTCAACGACAACGATATTCGCCGTGTTTTTCTTGTCAAAATACCCCGCCCACATGGTGATGGACCATACGGATAACGCGACCAACAAAATGACCTGTATTTTTGACATTTTCATACCTTACTAGAATACATCAAAATAGTCAAATTTATGTTAATTTTTATATATTATTGAAACGCGACTTCGTTAAAAGATCGCAATTTACGGCTGTGTAATTTTGCAGGGCCTATTTCTCTTAATAGAGCCATCGCAGTCAAACCAATTTGCAAATGTTGATTGACACGATCACGATAGAATTTATCTGCCATTCCCGGTAATTTTAATTGTCCATGAAGTGGTTTGTCGGACACGCACAATAATGTTCCGTATGGCACACGAAATCGAAATCCGTTTGCGGCGATTGTTCCGCTTTCCATGTCCAATGCAATTGCGCGCGATTGACTGAGCGGTAAGTTCTGGCTGATGCTGGGTTGTAATTCCCAATTCCGATCATCAATTGTGGCGACCGTTCCCGTTCTCATGAATTTTTTAACGTCATACCCTTGTTCGCCCGTCACCTGCCCCGCGGCCATGGCAAGGGCTTGTTGGATTTCCGCCAAGGCAGGCACAGGGATAGAGGGATGCAGATCCCGATCCAAAATATTATCAAGGCGCAAATAAGCATGCGCCAAAACATAATCACCCAATTTTTGAGAATTTCTTAAACCTGCGCAATGCCCCAACATCAACCATGCATGAGGGCGCAATACGGCGATGTGGTCGGTGATTGTTTTGGCATTTGACGGCCCAACCCCAATATTCACCATAGTAATTCCATCCCCGTCAGGACGTTTCAGGTGATATGCAGGCATTTGCGGCATGCGAGGTGACGGTGTGCCCTCCCCCGGTTCGATAAATTCGCTATATCCGCTTGCCGCGTCCGCCACAAATTCATGACCCATGCGCATAAATTCATCAATATAAAATTGGTAATTGGTAAAAATAACATAGTTTTGAAAATGTTTTGCCGCTGTGCCAGTGTAATGTTTCAACCGTGACAGGCTCAAATCAACGCGCGGAGCAGAAAACAGAGATAGTGGCATGTCATCACCGTCATTCACCACATTACGGCTGTTTGCGATTTCATCATCCATAATAGTTAGATCAGGTTGATCAAACAAGAATGGGAAAGCCCCCATCGCCTCGGACGTTAAATCATGTTCAATATGATAATATTCACCAAGGGCAAAATGAATGGGAATGACCGTGTCGGAATAACCAACCTCGATTTTACCGCCATGGTTTTCCATCAATAATTCAAATTGTTCTTTGTAATAATGATCAAATATATCAGGGCGGGTCAGGGTTGTGCTGTAAACGCCTTTTTTAGGGACAAAGCCATAGGATCGCCGAGGATCATTCCGCCCCATTTTTTCAGGCGTGAACCGTATTTCGGGATAACAGGCAGAGATATGTTTTTTAGGGATGTTCCCTTTTGCAAAATCTTCGAATCCAGATTTTAAATGTTTTATTGATTTATTATAAAGTTTTTCGACTTCTGCGAATGCGGCCTCTGCCGTCTTAAAAGATTTATGCTTCATACCGCATATTATAATATCTTTTTCAAATAAAGTCTTAATTTTTGATCAGCTTCATTTTCATTAAAAAAATAATAAGCCGCATAAACCAGTCCAGATATAAATAAAAGTGTAAAAAGACCCTCAACAATAAGCTGAACTTGCTTCATATTCTGATGAGCCATAATGATGGCAAGAAAAAAACCTGCAATTATTGCGGCCAAGGCCCCGTTAATACCCATCATAACACGCGGTGTGTTGAATTTTTTCTTTAAAGGCGCCTGATAAAAAACATATGATTTTGTGTCAGGGTTAATGACACAGGCGGGTTTTGCGCCCGCAAGGATAACTTTTATATCATCATCTTCATTCAAATCCATTGCGGTTGTATCCATCACACATTTCACAATAAATCCAGGTGTAATCATAATGGAAACAAGGCGCATATTGCCTTGGGTTGGAGTTGGAATATTATCTCCCAATGTTTTATAAGCCGCGGGCCATTCATAATTTTCATACCCGTCCGTTAATTCAGGGTCAAATTCATCAATGGCCATGATTTTTTTATCCACGGCAATAAAAGTGCTCATATTTTAAAAGTCCCCACTTTGATAATCGGTTATAAACCTAAGATTGCAAAAAACCACCCGATTGCATACCCCATAATGTCGCATAATGCCCATCCTTTTTCAACAACTCTTCGTGTGTGCCGTCTTCTATAATGTCACCCTTTTCCATCACGATTAGTCGATCTAAATGGGCAATTGTTGAAAGCCTGTGAGCGATTGCGATCACTGTTTTAGTATCCATTAAATTCCTTAAGGAATCCTGAATAAGGCGCTCACTCTCGGAATCCAAGGCGCTGGTGGCCTCGTCTAAAATGAGAATTGGTGCATTTTTGAGAATCGCCCGCGCAATGGCAATGCGTTGACGTTGCCCACCTGATAATTTGACACCACGTTCCCCCACCATCGTGTTATACCCATCAGGCAGATCAGTGATGAATGCATGAGCATGCGCGCGTTTTGCGGCCTCAATAACCTCATCGTCCGTGGCCTCCAACCGCCCATATCGGATATTATCCATCAATGATCGGTGGAACATGTCCGTATGTTGCGGAATAATTGCAATTTGATCGCGCAAGGATGACCGCGTATGGTCATAGATATTTTGACCATCGATATTTATTTTCC
>JAUHXB010000191.1 GCA_030427215.1 Alphaproteobacteria bacterium
TGGGGTGGTTCTGGATCTGGGCGTTTCGTCGATGCAGCTGGATCAGGCCGAGCGCGGGTTTTCATTCATGCGTGATGGGCCGTTGGATATGCGCATGGGCGATGGCGAAACCGCGTCCGAATTGATCGAGCGATTGGATGAAAAAGAATTGGCGGACATTATCTACCTTTACGGGGATGAACGAAAATCCCGGCATATTGCAAAGGCGATAAAGGCGAATTTACCAATCAAAACAACATTGGAATTGGCGGGCGTGATTGTCACCGCAATTCCGCGCCGTCGTGGCGATAAAATTCACCCTGCCACGCGCACTTTTCAGGCACTGCGCATTGTTGTGAATGATGAATTAGGGGAATTAGAACGGGCGTTAGAGGCCTCAATCAAGATTCTAAACCCCGGTGGGCGATTGGTTGTCGTGACATTTCATTCTTTGGAAGATCGCATCGTTAAAAATTTTTTAAAAAATAATACCTCCCCTCGCATTTCGGAAAACAAATATGCTAAGGTTAAAGAGGATACCCCTTATCCATTCAAATTAAATCAACGCAAGGCCATTCAGGTCAGCGAAACAGAGGCAAAAATGAATCCACGATCACGATCCGCGAAAATGCGCGTCGCCATCCGAACGGAGGTTGATCAATGATATCTGCACTTAAAAAAAATGCATCGTTGATTGTGATTGCCTTACTGGTTGTTCTGTCTGGCACGGCATTGTTGCATGTTAGCCAAAATGTGTATGGCCAAAAACAACAAGTCAAAAAATTAACCACGGAAATTTCAAAAACTGAAAAGGAAATCAGATCGTTGAGCGCAGAAATCGCCTTTCTATCAACGCCTGAACGGCTTGATCAAATCTCATCGGCCATTACACGGAGTGGCACGCCCGTGCAAACACCACCAATGGTGATTAAGGCGAATGATTTATCGAGCCAAACATCGTTGTTTCAAACGATAAAACCCGCATTAAAACCTGTGAAAGCAAGGCCGGTCAATCAACCCGAACAAACAATCAATTTTTCAAATTTAATCAGTGAGATTGGGGGATGATGCGTCATATCAACCGTCTTAATAATTTTTTTAAATCGATTGTGACGGGCAATGGCGATCCCATTATGACGGGGTCAGTACGATTGAAAATCGTAACAAATATTGTAATTCTGTGTTTTATATTGGTAATTGTCCGTGTGGGCGATTTAACCCTCATTCAAGGGCATTATAATGACCCCACAGGTCCGCAGGCAAATATCAAAACCCAAGAGAAATTAACAACACGCGCAGATATCGTAGATCGAAATGGCGTTTTATTGGCAACAACATTGCAATCACAATCTCTTTATGCCGATCCGACATTGTTGGACAACAAACCCTATCTTGCACAACAATTGGCAGAGATTTTGGACATTGAAAATCCCTTGGACCGCCTGAATAAACAAGGCCGATTTGTTTGGATTAAACGCGGGGTTACACCAGATCAACAAAAACAGATTAATGACCTTGGCACGCCTGGCCTGGCCTTCAAAACCGAACCAAAGCGTTTTTATCCGCATGGCAATTTATTATCTCATTTGGTGGGCTATACATCCATTGATGGTGAAGGATTGGCAGGAATAGAGCTAAAATATAACGATCGTTTGAATAATCAAAACAATGCTTTGCAATTAAATGTCGATGTTCGGGTTCAATACGCACTCACCAAAGCGTTGAAAAATAAGCAAGATGCGTTTTCGGCAAAGGCCGCGATGGGAGGTATCGTTGATATTCGCACTGGAGAGGTTATTGCCGCGGCGTCCATTCCCGATTTTAACCCTCATGCCGCCAATATTGCCGATAATAATCAACGGTTTAATCGATTTGCCTCAGGTGTTTATGAAATGGGGTCTACCTTTAAATTGTTTTCTACCGCAAGTTATATCGAGGAAACAGGCCATCCTTTTTCAAAAACATTTGATGCGCGTGAACCATTAAAGGAAGGGCGATTTACGATTAATGATTTTCACGCTGAAAAACGGGTTTTGACATTGCCAGAGGTCTTTATTCATTCCTCCAATATCGGTTCGGCGTTGATGGGGCGTGCAATTGGTAATGATAATTTACAAGAATTCTATACGGATTTGGGATTAATGAACCAGATTAAAACGGATTTTCCTGCCATTGGTAAACCGCTTACACCCAAAACATGGCGAGATGTGAATACGCTTACCGCATCATACGGGCACGGCATTGCGGTCACACCTCTACATGTTTTGCAGGCCACGGCGATCATTGCCAATGGCGGCATTCAAACAGGATTATCCTTTGCGAAAGAAGCGCCCGATAATAATAAAATACTGACCCGTATTATTTCACCGTCAACGGCGTATAAAATGCAACAATTATTGCGCCTCAACGTCCTTCATGGATCGGGGGCACAGGCCGATGTTGCAGGGTATATGGTTGGTGGGAAAACTGGAACATCGGAAAAGGTCACGGCGCAAGGGTATTCCAAAGATAAATTACTGTCCTCCTTCATCGGTGTGTTTCCAATTGATCAACCGCGTTACGCCATATTGGCGATTTTGGATGAACCACAGGGAACAAAAGACAGCTATGGCTTTGCCACTGGCGGATGGACCGCCGCCCCCGTTGTGGGTGATGTTGTTGCCGATATGGTCCGCATTTTGGGCGTGCCCGCATCAGGCAATGATAATAATATGGTTGCGGGGTTAGACCGTTATTTGAAAAAAGAACCATCCATAACCCCCGCGAGTTTTTAAGTAATAAAATTTATATGCATATTTACATTGCTTTTATGAATTAATGTGTGTTATCTGATTTTCCATGACAAAAAATAAAGAAAAAACATTTGGGCAAATATTAGTTGAGGCTCGAACTGCTAAGGACAAAAATATTAGTGATATGGCTCCTTATGTACGTATTAGTACCACTCAACTTACAAAGTATGAACGTGATGAAGTCCAAAAACCACAAGACAGAACATTGCGTGCAATTTGTAACGCGTATGATGTGGATTACTCACTTGCTACTTCATTTTTTGATCAAGATAAAAAAGAAGGACAAGCAGCATCAGCAGATATTGCGAAAGATTTCCAAGACATCGTCCATGGACAAACAGGT
>JAUHXB010000192.1 GCA_030427215.1 Alphaproteobacteria bacterium
TATGGCGCGAACAACCCCACCTTTTTCGATAATGCCCTTAAAGGCTTTAAATTCAACATCATTACGTTCAAAAATGTCGGTTACATCAAATATTTCTATAGGGTTTCTTAAGTCAGGTTTATCAGATCCATATCTTAACATAGCATCGGCATAAGTGATGTGAGGCATCCATTCAATGAAATGCGATTGCCCTGTAAAATCATTAAATTCGTTGAATAGGCCTTCAATAACCGGTTGCATGGTTGCAAACACATCATCTTGTGTCACGAATGACATTTCAACGTCCAATTGATAAAATTCTGCCAAACGGTCTGCGCGCCCATCTTCATCACGGAAACACGGTGCAATTTGGAAATATTTATCAAATCCTGACACCATCAATAATTGTTTAAATTGTTGAGGCGCCTGTGGCAGAGCATAAAACTTGCCAGGGTGCAAACGTGATGGAACCAAATAATCACGAGCGCCCTCGGGGGAAGAGGCTGTTAAAATTGGTGTTTGAAATTCTTGGAAATCTTTTTCCACCATACGACGGCGAATGGATGAAATCACATTATTCCGCAAGCGAATTTTTTTGTGCATATCTTCGCGACGTAAATCAAGAAAACGATATTGCAGGCGTAAATCTTCGCCCGCCCCATCATCTGTGGCAACTTGAAACGGTAAAGTTTTTGCCGCGGATTGTAATTCGGCTGTTTCAATGCCTACCTCTATCGCGCCCGTTGGCAGGTTTGTATTGACGGTTTCATCTGAACGCGCAATGACCTTACCAGTAACGGTAATAACACTTTCAACACGCCATTGTTCAACCTCGCCAAATTGGGCGTGATCCGTATCAATCACACATTGGGTTAGGCCGTTTGTGTCACGTAAATCAATGAACAACAACCCCCCATGGTCGCGTTTACGGTGAATCCATCCCGATAAGGTAATGGTTTCGCCAACGTTATCTTTTGTTAATTGTGCGCAATGATGGGTACGATATGGGTTTGTCATGGTTTTATATCTATCCTGTTTTCTTTTTATTGATACATTTTATAAACAGGAAGACGCTAAGACGCAAAGGGTTTTATAGGATTTTAGGCGGCAATAAGTTTAAGCAGTTTATTGTTTTCCCTTGCGCCCGTCCATGGGCTGTAGAGGGCTAGATCACCCTCTGGGCATTGTGTTAGTTGTTCACAATGTGCGAAAAAATGGCGCATTTTTTCTTGTCTGAGGGCTGTGTTATCTTGCGCTAAAGCATTCGAAAGTTCTTGGCGCAGCGGCTGGTGAACATGTTGCGCGGCCATAAACGCGGCAAAATGGTCTATGTCTGAATATAATGTCGCCATAATATCGATCATACCCTGTGGTCGATCCTCAATATTCATTGTGTTAATGATATCTTTGATGGCCTTAAAGTCCTCGTCATTTGTGCAATTGTCGTCTGAATTAGCATCAAATAATAGCGGTATATCCCCCTTTAAATTACCGAGTGTGGATCGTACCAATCCAACATTAACGTTAATAGTGTCATTTGCTTTTTGGAAACTGCTTATTAAAAAGCTTGCTACAGTCGATGAATATTGAGATGAATCACTGCAAAACTCTTCGTAATCAATATGTTCAGATGGGTTAAAATCCTGATGCCGTATTCCAGGGTAAATGGCGCATGTTAAGCCCTCTATCGTTATCCACGACAATGGTTGTAAAATTGCGGGATTGATGAAATCGGCAACATCAATTTCTCCAACGCGTAGCGTCAATCCATATTGATCCAAGAATAAAAGATCTTCATGTTGTCCACGATAAATTTGTTCTTTTGATGGAAGGGGGAGGCCCAGCCTTGTAAATAATTTCTTGGCTATCAATTGATGTTTATCGCCATGGATATAATCTCTGCGGATATATTTGATATAACCCTCACCTGTTTGCTTGGACGGTAAATCCGTTTTACAGCCACCATACGTGCAGGCATCTTGAAAGGCATCCGCTGTTTCTATCGTTATGTGGTCAAGTAAAGCCATATCGAAATATGTAATACTCCATACATACAAAATATGTCAACAATTATTTTCTTTGCGTCTTCGTCTCTTCCTGCTAACAATCATATCCAATGACAAAAAAACCAGACTATTTATTGCTTGATACTGAATTTGTGCGGGAAAAAACATATTTTTCCAAACTATGCCTTGTGCAGGTGTCTGGCCCAGGGATTGAACCAACCATTATTGATCCCCTTGATCCAGACACGGATATGGAGCCTTTGCTGGATGCGTTAAACGATCCTGATGTCGTTAAGGTTTTGCATTCCGCGTATCAGGATTTGGAAATTTTCTATCATTTGACGGGTAAGGTTCCCACGCCCATATTTGACACCCAAGTTGCGGCAAGCGTTTTAGGCTATGGCGAACAAGTGTCTTACGCGGGTTTGTGCAAAAGCATATGCAATGTTGAAATTTCAAAATCACAACAATTCACCGATTGGTCGTTGCGCCCATTATCACAGGCGCAAATCGATTATGCGCTGGGCGACGTGATCTACCTCAAAGATATTTATTTACATCTGCGCGATGAATTGAAAACGCGTGGACGTGAAAATTGGATTGAGGATGATATTGCGAAATTATCCGACCCTGATACTTATCATGTGCACCCCGAAAAATCATGGGAACGGATAAAAATGAGGTCGGATAAACCCCGCCATTTGGGGGTTTTAAAAGAGATCGCGGCATGGCGAGAGGAAGAGGCCATGCGTCGTAATATACCAAAAAATTTCGTTATACGTGACGATACGGTCATGGAAATTGCGATGACAATGCCAAAGGATGGCAAAGCGTTAGAGCGTGTTCGTGGTTTCCAATCTAGCCAAATTAATAAACCAATGGGGCAGGCGATGTTAAAGGCGGTTGAAAAAATCCAAAACGCTGATCCAGACACACTTCCGCAACGCCCACGCAAAAAATCTTTCTCCCCAGCCAAGGCAGGGGCATTAGAAATATTAAAACTCCTCCTTAAAATTAAAGCGGCGGAAAGTGATATCACCCCACGCCGCATCGCCGACACGGATGATTTGCAAGAAATCGTATTACAAGGTGAAAA
>JAUHXB010000193.1 GCA_030427215.1 Alphaproteobacteria bacterium
TAAAATGATGCCGTTTCAAAAGCAAACCTTTGACAAAAATGATCCATCCACATGGACAGGCATCTCACGCAACGCACCCTGCCCCTGTGGTTCTGGAAAAAAATATAAACATTGCCACGGCGCGGTTGGTCAATAATAGTTATTGTTTTTTAGGCATATTGGGAATTTCAGGAGCTTGCATAAATCTTTTTGAAACCATTATGCTCGATTTTGCCATTGTGATCGCATCGTTCATAACAACATCGTGTCGTGGATCAACACAAGATTTAAGAAATTGGCCTATAGCATCAAAATCTTGAGAATGTGAGGCCTTAAAAAATTCATCTCTACTCGTCAATCTTCCCGCAATTTTATTTAATGCTTTTTGGATAGGTGACGTTGTATATAAGGTTACTCTATCTAATCTGAGCGTAATATCGTTATCGCTCTCTAACCCATAACTACAACACTCAAGGCTTTTGTCACCATGAGAAATATTTAACTCATGGTTGTCTGCAAATCGCGTTTCAAAAGACGTGTTTAGGCCAGACTCTTCTAAATGCCGATTGACTTGCTGAATATACTCAACAATTTTTCCAAGAATTGGTCGCCCTATGATTATAGGCTCCCTATCTTTGGTTAGGGTTTTTATATCACTCATGGTTTAACATTACCAAATTATTAAACTTATGTCAATTTTAATATAGAGTGGTTGCCGTTCATCAATAATAGAGGTTATACTGTTTCCATGAAAAATACTTCTCGTGGAAATGTTCTTTTTATCATCTTAATCGCTGTCGCGCTATTCGCAGCGCTATCTTATGTCGTGTCGGATTCTTTTAGGGGGAACACAAACACAATCACAAGTGAGCAGGCGCGCGTTGACGCTGGCGAACTCCTTCGATCCATGCAATCCATCAAAGAAGGCTACGATTATTTGTGGAATCAACAAGGGTGTTCGATGGATGATATCAGCTTCCAATCTCTAAACGGTGATATCGGATCTGTGACTTTTACAGATGAATCAGATGATGGCGCGACAGAGTGCGAGATTTTTAACCCCCTTGGTGCAGGAATTTCTTACCCTACAAAACTAGACGAATATCAAGATACGACAGCAGCCGGCACTGCAGCTGGTAAATTTTTATTCTGGTTCGCAGGTAATGAACCTGCTGGTGCCTATGGTGTGGATAGCCTTGACACCACCTCGAACGATCACATGGTTTGGTTACAGGCCGTGCGCCAACAAATATGTGTCAATATTAATAAATTGTTAGATTACGATAATTTTAATAACGACCTTATCGACGCTGGTGATGTTGTTGGCGATGCAACCGGCAATGTATTCCAAGGCAGATCATCCGGATGCCGCGCCCGCGCCGCCGGCGGACCTTATGATGTTTTTGTTGTCATGCAAGGATTATAATCTTGAATACAGCCATGACATTGACTGGTAATTTTGATAATATATTTCTATGAAAGTCCGCATCTATCCAAAATCAAAAACACAAACACAATCCGGACAGGCCGGAACGGGCGTGTGGGTATTGGAAACAGAAAGATCGTCCGCGCAAACACCAGACCCCATTATGGGGTGGACACAAAGCGGTGATACACTTAACCAGATTAAAATGGAATTTGATAGCGCGAAAAAAGCAGAATTATTTGCAAAATCACAAGGATGGATGTATACGATATCTAAACCAAACTCACGTCAAATTGACCCACGATCTTACAGTGACAATTTCGTATGTGATATGGTTGAAAAATAACTTTGGTCCCGTAGCTCAACTGGATAGAGCAACTGCCTTCTAAGCAGTAGGTTGCAGGTTCGAGTCCTGCCGGGATCGCCACTAAATTAACTATCTATCAATCTCGCCAAACACGACATCCATTGACCCGATAATCGCGACCGTATCAGCCAACATATGCCCCTTTGACATGAAATCGAGCGCGGCAAGGTGGTAAAAGCCGGGGGCGCGGATGTGGCATTTATACGGTTTGTTTGATCCATCGGCGACAAGGTAAACACCAAATTCACCCTTTGGTGCCTCAACGGTTGTGTATGTCTCTCCTGCGGGAACATGGAACCCTTCGGTATATAATTTAAAGTGATGGATCATCGCCTCCATCGATTGTTTCATTTCCATACGCGGTGGTGGTGCGACTTTATAGTCATTCACCAAAACATCACCACTTGGCATTTCGTTTAACGCCTGACGCATAATACGAAGGGATTGTTTCATTTCTTCAACCCGAACCAAATATCGGGCATAACAATCACCTGTTTTACCAACGGCAACATCAAAATCCATTTTATCGTAAACTTCATAGGGCTTTGATTTCCGCAAATCCCACGGCACGTTTGAGGCGCGGAGCATCGGCCCAGTAAATCCCCAATTGATGGCGTCTTCGGTAGACACCGTTCCAATATCAACCGTGCGTTGTTTAAAGATACGGTTATTGGTCAATAATGTTTCCAAATCATCAATAAATTTAGGGAATGTTTCTGTCCATGCCCACATATCTTCAGCCAAATCCTTTGGCATGTCATATCGCACACCACCGGGGCGGAAATAATTGGCGTGAAGGCGCGCACCACATACGCGTTCATAAAATTCCATGCCCTTTTCACGTTCTTCGAATCCCCAAAGGGCTGGTGTAATCGCCCCAACATCCAACGCATATGTCGTGATATTCAAAATATGGTTGAGGATACGCCCCAATTCACAAAATAAAACACGAATATATTGCGCGCGAGGTGGCGGTGTAATGCCCAATAATTTTTCGATTCCGAGTGCAAAGGCATGTTCCTGATTCATCGGTGCAACATAATCGAGACGATCAAAATATGGCAGGGCCTGCGTATATGTTTTATGTTCGATTAATTTTTCTGTTCCACGGTGAAGCAACCCAATATGCGGGTCGGCACGTTCAACCGTTTCGCCTGACATTTCGAGGATAAGCCTTAATACACCGTGCGCCGCAGGGTGTTGCGGCCCGAAATTCAACATATACGGTTTGATATGTTCTTCGTCCGTAATGATTGTTTCATCAGGGGTAAGTGTGGTTGGCTGGGGGGCGTTTTGTGTCA
>JAUHXB010000194.1 GCA_030427215.1 Alphaproteobacteria bacterium
GGTTGGTGGCGCGGTCAATGAAAACGATCTTAAAGAATTTTTATCCACCAATGGGTATGACCGCACGGATACGGTACGTGATGTTGGGGAATATGCCGTTCGTGGTGGAATTATTGATTTATGGCCTGCGACATTTGATGTGCCTGTACGGATTGATTTATTCGGCGATGATGTTGAATCCATCCGTGAATTTGATCCCGTGTCGCAAAAATCAGATACGAAATTAAATGCGCTATCCCTCAATGCCGCAACTGAAATTCCATTGACAAAGGAAGCGATTCAGAGATTCCGTGCCGGCTATCGTGACTTATTTGGTGCGGTGAATGCGGTTGATCCGTTATATGAGGCAATAAGTGACGGGCGCAAGATCGCAGGGACGGAACATTGGCAATCGCTATTTTTTGATGAGATGGGCAGCCTGTTTGATTACGTTCCAAATACAATTGTGACGATGGATCATCAGGCGGATCAGGCGATGATTGAGGCGTGGGATCAAATCGAAGATTTTTACCAATCGCGTGTGACGTTGGCGGAACAAACCGCAAAATCGAATAAAAAAAATAAGGGTGCGGAACAGGCGATTTACCACGCGGTTCCAATTGATGGGGTTTTTACAAAAGATTATCCAAAAGGTGAAATGTTATCGCCATTTCAATCCGAAGAATCTCAACCAAAACAGGGGCGAGATTTTGCCGATATACGCGCGCTGCCTGATGGAAATGTTTTTGCGGAATTGAAAACATACCTCAATAATAATTTTGAAAAGAAAGCCATTATCAACGCCTATAGTGACGGTGCGCGGGACAGATTAAAAGGTTTGTTGGAAGCGCAAGAGATCGAAAACGTCAAAATATGCCATTCATTTGATGAATGTATTAAATTAAAATCATCCTCTATTGCATTGATAACATTGCCATTAGAGCGCGGATTTTTAAATGATCGCATTGTGATGGTCACCGAAACGGATATCCTTGGGGACCGATTGGTTCGGAAATCCAAAACACGTAAACGCAAGGCCGATGCATTTTTGCGCGAGGTTTCCTCATTGTCTGCGGGTGATTATGTGGTTCATATGGAACACGGAATCGGTCGGTTTGAGGGACTTCAAACTCTGGATGTCACGGGCGTAAAACATGATTGTGTCACATTAATTTATGATGGTGGTGATCGTCTGTTCGTACCTGTTGAAAACATCGAGGTTCTGTCGCGTTACGGCGATGCGGATGCAATTGTTCAACTGGACAAATTAGGCGGTGCAGGGTGGCAGGCACGCCGTGCAAAGGTTAAGAAAAATCTGTTGGAAATGGCAGGGAAGTTAATCGATATCGCCGCCGCACGTGCATTGCAAACGGCGGAAATTTTGGAAATTGATCGCGGGCTTTACAATGATTTTGCATCGCGTTTCCCCTACCATGAAACCGAAGACCAATTAACGTCGATTGAGGCCGTATTGGATGATTTGCGATCGGGGCAACCCATGGATCGATTGGTGTGCGGTGATGTTGGATTTGGAAAAACGGAAATCGCAATTCGCGCGGCCTATGTCGCGGCAATGGCGGGATCGCAGGTGGCGATTATCGCCCCAACAACATTATTGGCGCGTCAACATTTCGAAAATTTTGTGAATAGATTTCAAGGGACAAGCATCCGAATTGGGCAATTATCTAGACTCGTTACACAAAAAGATCAAAAACAAACGCGCGAAGGGTTAAAAGACGGTTCGGTTAATATTGTGATTGGAACACATGCGATTTTGGCGGAAAGTTTGGAATTTAATCACCTAGGTTTGGTGATCGTTGATGAGGAACAAAGATTTGGCGTGAAACAAAAGGAACGCCTCAAGGATTTAAAGGCCGATGTTCATGTCTTGACGTTGACTGCTACGCCTATTCCACGGACATTGCAAATGTCGCTAACGGGCGTTCGGGATATGTCGTTGATTACAACCCCGCCTGTTGATCGCCTTGCCATTCGGTCATTCGTTTTGCCCTTTGATCCCGTCGTTGTGCGTGAGGCATTATTGAGGGAGCATCATCGCGGAGGGCAGAGCTTTATCGTTTGTCCGCGCGTCAAAGACATCCAAAAATTGCAGGATACGATCAAGGAATTAGTGCCAGAGGTCAAAATGGTTACCGCGCATGGGCAATTGGCTCCTGGTGATTTAGAAGACCGTATGACCGCGTTTTACGAGAAACAATATGATGTGTTATTGGCAACTAATATCATTGAATCAGGGATTGATGTGCCATCGGCCAACACCATGATTGTGCATCGCGCGGATATGTTTGGGCTTGCCCAATTGTATCAAATACGTGGGCGGATTGGGCGGTCAAAAATTCGTGCTTATGCTTATCTGACATATGAATCCAATAAAAAATTATCAGACATCGCGATGAAGAGATTGGAAATTATTGGCCAATTGGACACGCTGGGCGCTGGATTTCAATTGGCATCACACGACATGGATTTACGCGGTGCAGGAAATTTGGTCGGCGAACAACAATCAGGGCATATTAAGGAAGTAGGCGTTGAGCTGTATCAACAAATGTTAGAAGAAGCGGTTGCCGAGGCCAAACGTGGTGATGTCAATCATTCAACAACCGCTACCGATAAATCATTCTCCCCAGATATTAATTTGGGGACATCGATTTTGATTCCTGAAAATTACGTTGAAGATTTAAGCGTGAGGATGAGTTTATATCGCCGTATTGCGTCATTGTTGGATCGTGCCGAAATCGATTCCTTTGCCGCGGAAATGATTGACCGTTTCGGTGGGCCATTACCTGACGAGGTTGAAAATCTGCTTAAACTGGTTGAAATCAAATCAATGTGTAAGGCCGCGAATATTCAAAAAGTCGAGGCAGGGCCAAAAGGTGTCCTCGTCGGGTTTTATAATAACGAACCCCAAAATCCTGCTGGATTAATGCAATTCATCGCGGAAAAGGCCGGCACGGTTAAATTACGCCCCGACCAAAAATTATTTTTCCCGAGAGGGTGGGACAGTTTGGATCAACGTGTTAAAGGGACAAAAATGATTGTGCAAGAACTTTCTTGTTTGTAATTCCATAA
>JAUHXB010000195.1 GCA_030427215.1 Alphaproteobacteria bacterium
GTTTTTTTTCTAAAGCTTTATCACCCATGGGGATGGCAGATATTTCGCCGTCTTATGTCGCTTCAACAATTTTAAAAACGGCAACGGCGGGAAGATGATCTTCGCCTGCAGTCACATATGTTTTTTGTGCGGTTTTTTTGATTTTACCCTGATCCATTAAATCACGGATGGCGTCTTTTAACATGATGCGCTCTGACCCTTTTAAACCAAAGGCCTTTGCCATGTCGCGTTTGGTCATAGGGGCATTCATATCATTTAGATATTGTAATAACCTTGATGCATCTATTTCTTCTTTTGCCATTGTGTCTTATATAATAAAGGTGATTACAAAAAAAGATACAGGAGAAAATGCCATGCAATATTGGTTGATTAAATCAGAACCATTTAAATGGAGTTGGGACGATCACGTCGAAAAGGGCGTCGAACATTGGGACGGTGTCCGTAATTATCAGGCCAGCAATAATATGAAGGCCATGGAATTGGGTGACCTCGCCTTTTTCTATCATTCCAACGAAGGGAAAGAAATTGTCGGTATTGTTGAGGTTGTGAAGTTGTATTATCCCGATCATACGGACCCCAAAGGCCGATTTGGAATGGTTGATTTTAAGGCGGTAAAGCCAGTGAATAAACCCGTCACCCTTGCCCAAATTAAGGCCGATCCGGAATTGACGGATATCTCATTGATTAAACAAATGCGCCTGTCCGTGGCGCCTATACGCGAGAGTGAGTGGAACCACATTTTAAAGATGGCGGAAACAACAATTCCATAAAAATATTTAACTTATGGAACAAAATTAAATCCTGAATGTTAGGTATGTATCACGTTGTTTAATATCGAATGAAAGGATTTAAAAATGACGAATACAGGAAAATTATTAACAGGTGTAGCTATCGGAGCAGTTGCAATTTTTGCTCTTGTAACATTGATTGATGTTGATGTAACAGGAGATGTTGAGGTTCCATCAATCGAAATGTCAGGTGGCGATATTGAATTACCAGAAATTGAAACAAGTGCCGGTAACATGCCTGCTGTTGATGTAAATACAGCCGATGTTGATTTCGGAACAACACAAAAACAGATTGAAGTGCCAACAGATATTGATGTTCAAACAGAATCGCGCTCTGTAACGGTACCAACAATGGAGTTTACTGCCCCTGAAGAGAATAAATATGCAGAAGAAAACGATTTAAATTAAATCATACATAATTAAAGAGAGGATTATTATCATGCCATTAGGTAGAACAAAAGATAGTATGTTAGGCGATTTATTGAAAATTATTTTGGCAGTTATTTTGCCACCGCTAGGCGTGCTTATGGAAGTTGGATTAACGACACATTTTTGGATAAATATAATTTTAACATTATTTGGATTTGTTCCAGGAATCATCCACGCCGTTTATATTATTGCTACGCGTTAAAATGAGTCATATTACTGACAAAGACATAGAGGCCCTGAACAAATTATCATCGATAATGGACAGGGCCTTTACAATACCCGGAACAAATATTCATATTGGTGTTGATTCAATTTTGGGGCTTATTCCTGGAATTGGTGACACATTATCCGCCGCTGTATCGGGATATATTTATACATTTGCCAAAAAGGTGGGTGTGCCGTGGTATAAACGGTTACGCATGATCTGGAATATTTTTATTGATTGGTTCATCGGCCTTATTCCACTCATTGGGGATATTTTTGATATTGGGTTTAAGGCGAATACACGTAATGTTGCCATTATCAACGATCATTATAAAAAACAGAAAGATAAAGATATTATCGACGGCGATTACACGAAAATTTCTTGATTATATTAAAACCTAAAACGGTAATTTAATATCGGCAGGAAGGCCCATGGATCCCATCATGGACTTTGTTTCATCGGCCAATTTGGCATCACCCTTTGATTTTGCGTCATTCACCGCGGCGATGATTAAATCTTCCAACATTTCTGGATCGGTTGGGCTAATCACCTCTGGTGCGATTTTAATACCTTTTAAAACTCCTTTGCATGTCATGGTGACCGTCACCATTCCACCGCCAGATTCGCCCTCAACCTCTACATTTTCAAGATCTTTTTGCATCTGCATCATCTTGTCCTGCATTTCCTTGGCCTGCTGCATCATTTTAATCATATCCATGGCTTTAATCCTTCTCTTCGTCTTTATTAAAAATTCTTACTATTTCCGCATCGGGAAATACATCTAAAACGGCCTTCACATTGGGTTGTGATTTTAATTCGTCTTGTTGGGCATCCACAACGGCTTGTTTTTGTTCCGCTAGTGACATGGCGTTACCTTTGTCGCGCGCGACAGACACCATCCATGTTCTCCCTGTCCATTGTGTTAGGAGAGAGCGTACCCTTCCCGCTAAATCTGCGGGTGCATTATCATAGGGTTTAAATTCGAAATGTCCGGCCTTTAACGTGACACAGGCGATATCTTGATAGAGATGCGATGCAATCATCATTTCACCATGGTCTTCAAACATTTTTATCATGGATTGAAGCGTATCGGGTGAATTTTCAGATTGAGCCATGGGCGGGGATTCAACAACCGTTCCGCCGCCCGCAATGGCACGCAATTGTGGTGCGTTTTCGGGCACAGCGCTGTCACCAGCCTGTTGTTGAGCGGGAGCACTTAAATTAATTTTGCCCTCTTTGATTTTTTTGATTAGATCAGATGGATCAGGCAAATCCGCGGCGTATGTCAGGCGCAAAACAATCATTTCCGCAGCCTTTTGAGGGTTCGGCGCGTTGTGTAATTCGCCTAATCCCTTCATCAAAATTTGCCACGATTTTTGTAATTGTGGGATTGTTAATTGCGAGGCCATTGTTTTGGCGCGTTCTATCGCGGAATGGGGAAGGGCATCCAACCCTTCATTCACTTTCATTGCCATCAATGACACGGCATGGATCATGTCCATCATGTCCTGAATAATATTGCGGGGGTCCGCGCCCATTTTATAAAGGTCATGCATGACATCCAACGCGTCCTTTGGTTTGCCACCCAAAATATGATCCAATAAATCCAAAATC
>JAUHXB010000196.1 GCA_030427215.1 Alphaproteobacteria bacterium
TTCGGCAGTTGAATAAACCTGTGACTTTTTCGTTGGGATTGTCGTGTTGCGATCAATCATTTTCGTCATCACGCCGCCCAATGTTTCAATCCCAAGGGACAGAGGCGTCACGTCCAACAATAGAACATCCTTAACATCACCTTGTAAAACACCACCTTGGATCGCCGCACCATTGGCAACAACTTCGTCAGGGTTTACGCCTTTGTGCGGTTCCTTACCAAAGAAATCTTTCACGGCCTCAATCACCATTGGCATACGTGTCATACCACCAACCATGACAACATCATCAATGTCGGATGCTTTTAACCCAGCATCTTTCAACGCAGCCTTCATCGGAGCGATTGATTTTTTAACCAAATCTTCCACCAAAGACTCAAGCTTTGCTCGTGTCATTTTGATATTCAGGTGTTTTGGACCAGAGGCATCAGCCGTGATAAACGGCAAGTTCACTTCCGTTGTTGTTGTGGATGACAATTCAATTTTTGCCTTTTCCGCCGCTTCCTTCAAACGTTGCAGCGCCATCTTATCTTGGCGTAAATCAACGGATTGTTCCTTTTTAAATTCATCAGCCAAGAAATCAATGATGCGTTCATCAAAATCTTCACCACCAAGGAATGTATCACCATTTGTGGCCTTCACCTCAAACACGCCATCGCCAATTTCCAAAATGGACACATCGAATGTTCCGCCACCAAGGTCATAAACCGCGATGGTTCCGCTGTCCTTTTTATCCAAACCATAGGCCAATGCCGCGGCGGTTGGTTCGTTAATAATACGCTCAACTTCTAATCCAGCGATTTTACCAGCGTCTTTTGTGGCCTGACGTTGTGAGTCGTTAAAATAAGCAGGAACAGTAATCACGGCCTTATCAACCTTTGTTCCAAGGTAAGCTTCCGCCGTTTCCTTCATTTTCTTTAATACGATTGCGGAAATTTGAGACGGGGCGAATTTTTCATTATCCACCTCAACCCATGCATCACCGCTATCCGCCTTGACGATATTAAACGGTGCGTTTTTCGCCATTTTCTTCACTTCGGGGTCAGTGAATTGACGCCCGATCAAACGCTTAATACCATATAATGTTTTTGTTGGGTTTGTAACGGCCTGACGTTTTGCGGGCATCCCGGCAATACGATCACCATCATCAGTGAACGCCACATAAGACGGCGTTGTGCGCGCACCTTCGGCATTTTCAATGACCTTGGCCGTGTCGCCTTCCATAACAGACACACACGAATTTGTTGTTCCTAAATCAATTCCGATAATTTTACTCATAGTCATACTCCTTTATTAAGCAAGTTTATATTTAGTTTGAAACCCTCAACAGAGGCATTTCGCAATTTGTAATATAATATTTAAGCCCATCGGCACCTAAAATCAATATCACAGTTATAAGAATATATTCCTCCACGAATAAAGTCAAATATTTTCTTTACATTTATAAAAATCCTAACTATAAATTTAAATTATATCAAGAAGGGTGAAAGTCCCTACCAACCTGCCTCATAAATATTCCGGCAAGGTGGTATGACCGTTTTAACGGCCTGATATGGCAACGTAACATGCAACAAAAGGAATAAAGACGATGATACATGCGCAAGTTAGGTTAAAAGTTTTTAATCAAGTATCTACTGATGATTTTGAACAATTAATTAACGCGTTGAGGCAATCAGACTCTCGCTATCAATCAAATTTATCACAGTTAGATTGCAGCCAATATAATTGTTTCATATCCGAAACAGCCGATTCTGGTTATGCACTTTCAAAAAAGCAAAATAATCACGGAGAAAGAGAGCTAGCAAATGTTTTTTCCACTGTCACAGGTACAGGTTATCATTCTGTTTCTGATGCTTTGTTAAAAGAAAAGTTACTTTGGTTATCTTGTTTTAGTGGTCTGTTGAAATTCTATCGAAAATCTGGATTTATTGTCACACAAACAGAACCAAACTGGACAGTTGGCGGTCCCGATGTTTTGTTCATGTCGTCGAACCCTTTAAGGGCGCCTAAATAATGCCGTTAGTATTGCATATTCCTCATGATTCGACAGTTATTCCAGAAAAATATGTTAATGATTTTTTATTAAGCGAGAATGAATTAAGTCAGGAAATTATATCCATGACTGATATGCATACAAATGATCTCTATGAACATGATGATGTGGAAAAAATTATTTTCCCAATTTCAAGATTGGTTTGTGACCCAGAAAGATTTGATGACGATTCCCAAGAAATTATGGCAGAGCGTGGTATGGGCGTGTTGTATGAAATTACGTCTCAATTAAAACCCTTAAGGAGTAAGCTTGATAAATCAAAGCGCCATGAAATATTAAATTCTTATTATTACCCTCATCACCAAAAATTGACTAATGCAGTTGAAAACAAGCTTCAAGATGAAGGAAAGTGCCTTATCATTGATTGCCATAGCTTTCCTTCAAGAGCATTGCCTTATGAATTGAGTGATAAGGATGATCTGAGGGCAGAAATATGCATTGGAACTGACTCGTTTCATACACCTGAAAACATTAAAAAACAGTTGTTTGAATTTTTTAAGAATAAAGGATATTCGGTTTCAATTGATGATCCTTTTGCTGGGGCTCTTGTTCCTATGAAATACTACCGTGTGGACAAGAACGTTAAATCCGTAATGTACGAAATTAGGCGTGATCTTTATATGAATGAGACTACTGGTGAAAAAAATCATAATTTTTCAAACATTCAAAAAGATATTACCGAATCTATGAAACTTCTCGAAAGCTTAGTCATTTAGCTCTACTTCTTGATATTCTTTTCATATTAAACGACTTTTAACATGAAAACTTCTGCATAATATACTTCACATAGAATACGGGTAAAATGCAATTCGTCTTGAGGCGGAACGGGATCATGGCAGAAAACAAGGGCGGACAAAAACACCTGCGCTTGCCGATATTCCAAATCTATATGTTGAAAGAGGCGCAAATGGTAAGGCCCCATGGTTCAATGCAGGGGTTGCGCTTTATGCCGCATGGGTCGAAACAATAAATCCTGCG
>JAUHXB010000197.1 GCA_030427215.1 Alphaproteobacteria bacterium
GCTGATCCGAACAACATGCTCACCCGCTTCAGGTTGAATAATTTCAAATTCCCCACCCCAACTGATATCACGCACAGGCCATGGTTGCCCTGTGACATCCACAACATTCATCGTTGTGACATATCCAGGTGATAATTTAATTGTGGGGGGCGTATCACCCGGGTCTAACGTCACAGATTGCAATGTTATATTTGTTTCAGGAGAGCCACCAATACGTGTTTCAGAGGCTTCTCTGACTTCTCTATATCTTTCCAAAAGCTCCAATATCTCATCGGGTTGAAGCGGGAATGTTCCGTTTAACATGGCCTGAAATGCGGAATCCCTTGCCATACGTTCAACTTCTGCCTGGCGCTCTTCTATGGTCATGTCGCCTTGAAAATCGTAATTTTGCAAAGCATCATTAATTTGATCTTGGCTAAGGCCTTGTTGTTGAAATCCACCAATAGTTGGAGACGGTAATTGATCACCAGTCGCACTATTGGATGGCGCGTTCACGGTGCGCGTGGGAACTTGTTGCGCTTGTTGTTGATTATCCCCATTCATATTTGTCCGAAACCGATCAAGAGGGTCTTGAGCAGAAGAAACAGACATCATCACCAAGATGATGGCCCCAGAAAAGAATAGTGATTGAATTGTTTTTTTCATGTTTGTCATTATATCAATTTAACGGCTTATATATTATGTCTTAAACAATTATCCCTTATAAGCCAACCATTGTTCAATGCCAACACCATTTGCACTTTCCAATTTCGGAACGCGAACAATGACAAGTCGGATATTCATTGAATCGCTTCGTCTTGATTGCCCTAATTCATAAGTTACCAAAATAGGCATTTCAACTTCCCATCGATAAACACCATTTGGCATCAAACCCTCTGCCAATATGGTGGGTGCCGATCGTGGGGCCGTTGATATAACCTGCCTGTTGGTTGTAATGGTTTCAATCATGCCCGATTCTTGTAATGCGCGGGTGAAACTGCCCCATCCACCGCGCGTAAAATGGCGTGACGATTCCTGCAAACGGCGGCGATAATCATGAAACCCGAATGTCATTGTTTCCGATGCCGCCTGCGCCGCCCATGATAACAAAGCAGGCTTGCTCAAATTCGCCTGTGACAACGGAATCATCGGGACAACACGCCCATCTTCGGTTGTTGCGAAATAGGTGCGCGTGGGCGTATAAGTGTTCAAAAACACAATATAGGTTAAGATTAAGCCCAAAATTGCCAGGCCCTGAATAACGGCAACCTTAACCAAAGTGCGATACCCATCCCGATAAAATTGATTACGAATAACCACATTCCCCAATGGCGATGTCACCTCAGGCTTTTGATCTGTTGCCACCGCCTTCTGTTTTTTTGGCATTGATCGTGGCCTTTGCACTGGAACATCGGCGTTCAATGGCTTTTCTGGGTTATCTGTTGTGTTATCACTCATGATCGTTATTTGAATTTCTTATTTATTAACTTGATACAGCATAAGCCATTTTAATTCCATTGAGAATAGACAAATCATAGGAAAAGCAAATGAAATCCGTCATATGGTTGTTGGTTTTTTCATGGATGTTCGGTAATATAGTTAAAGACTTGTTAAATCTTTGCTGTTAACCTTATAAATAGATAAAATTTGAATTAAATCTGAAATGAATATTAAAGGGCCCGTGCACAATGCATAAATTTCTTGTTTTTACATTGATTATTTTGTTTGCAACATCTTACAAAGTAAGCGCAAGCCTTACGGGACCTGATTCAGCAGCAAATAACCCACCAGGCAATACATCCACCAGTAGATCAGGCTCAGGAGTTACTGTTAACGATCCTGCAATACAAGGCAACACGGCAACCACAGCACAAAATACAGGTAATCTTGTTGATGCCTTTAACAAATATACAGGTATTTTCATGGAATACATGCAGGGATTGGCAAGGGAAAATACACTAAGTGACACTGCAAATTCAGGACAGACTAGAGTTGCTTTAAATGGATTAGCCGTTGAGCAAGGCATTAAAGACCAACAAGTGGCTGCGACTGATATTACGGTGAATAATATGGGAACGGCGGAGGGTTTATGTTCTTACGCCTCCACGGGTCGTGGTATTGGCCCAGCACAGGGCAGAGCTTTTGATTTCTTTAAACAAGATATGGAAAAACGGGGAAAACAAGCTAATAAAGAATCAGGTACAACATTTGAAAATGGCCTTATTGACGGTTTACGAAAAATATTTGATGATCAAACTACGGCTTTATGTAGCCCCGCAGGCAATGGTGGTGACAATGCCGCCTTTTGTGGGGGAGATGGATCAAACAAACATCTTCAAATATCTAGCGTTTTATATGACCGAAACATAATGCCAGACGAACTTCCAAAAGTAACATATCTAGAAGAATTATTAACCAACACGCGTACACATGTCAGCGTTAATCCTGACCTTTTGGCAAACGCAAATACCGAGGCAAAAGCTTTGTTTGTTTTATCAGATCGATTACAAGCGGAAATGTCCATGCTCGATGCCGTTTTTGGAAAAATAAAATCGAATAACGTTTATATAGATACAGACTCTAGGGCCGTTCCTTTTTTAGCAGATACACTGATTCAGGGAGGTTATATACCAGACAACTTGAAAAATGAATTACTTCCTCCTGGTGGAAGTTCTGCCAGCTATATGGGACAACTTGAGGCTCTTGTTGCCGGCATGATGAATCCGACATATTATCGAGAAAAAGCATCAGGCGGTGAAGGGGCATGGAGACCAGCAATGCTTTATCAATTGATTCTTAGTAATCATCTACAACTTGAACAAATTAAATTACTTGAGGCTATTGCCCTTGCGACATCAACAACAGTTGTCGTGAATAGAGAGCCCGCATTAGAAGAGCTTAATGGACGCATAAGTGCCCTGAACGCAAGACAATAAAAACAAAAAAGGCCATAACATGACAAAGCACATCTTACTTTTTTTATTTTTGGTTGGTGGGCTTGCCATTGTTGATGCCAAACCATCACATGCTCAGGCCGCCAGCCAATT
>JAUHXB010000198.1 GCA_030427215.1 Alphaproteobacteria bacterium
TCGTGTTTCATTTCATCTCATTGATCCAATTATTCCAGATCAATTTATGGGCGAAGAGTTTTCTGTGGAAACATTCAATGGTGACAGCGATTATATGGATAAAATTGAAGGAATAACCTATCAACATCTTGAAAATTTTGGCAAATCTTATGTTGAAACTGTTGAGCGCATCGCAGAAGAGAAAGAAAAGTCTTCCCAAATAGACCCAACCGTAGCAAGATTTCCCTGTATTTCCAATGACAATCATGCCCCCTCACAAATTCCGCCAGAGCCAAAAAAACGAACAGGCTCTGATTTATTAAGCCGCGTTTTGAGAATTGGTAGACGCACTCCCGCTTAATTGCGAGCATGCCTTCTGTATTCGTTCGCAGGCCGAGGTTAGATTTTCAGTTGATGTCGCGTATGATACCCGGAAATAGGGTGACATTCCAAACGCCTCTCCGTGAACGGCTGCCACGCCTACCGTCTCCAACAAATATGTTACGAAATCTTCGTCCGTTTCGATAGTTTTTCCATCAGGTGTTGTTTTCCCAATGCATCCCGCGCAGGACGCATAGATGTAAAATGCGCCCTCTGGTGTATGACACGAAACGCCTTCGGCCTCATTCAACATTTTCACAACCAAATCACGTCGGTCTTTAAATACTGTATTACGCTCCGCCAAAAAGGATTGATCCCCATTTAATGCAGATGTCGCCGCGGCTTGTGAAATTGAACTGGGGTTTGATGTTGATTGCGATTGAATCTTCTTCATGGCCTTGATTAATTCGGCTGGCCCGCCCGCATACCCAATGCGCCATCCTGTCATCGCATATGATTTTGATACACCGTTACAGGTTAAGACGCGGTCTTTTAATGCAGGTTCAACTTCGGCAGGGGTGCAGAATTTAAATCCATCATAAACCAGATGTTCATACATATCATCGCTCATAATCAACACGTGAGGATGTTTTACCAACACGTCCGTGATTGCCTTCATTTCATCCCATGAATAGGCAGAACCCGTTGGATTTGATGGTGAATTCAGGATAAGCCATTTTGTTTTATCCGTGATTGCGGCCTCTAAATCCTCGGCTTGTAATTTGAAATCATTATCGGCTGAACAATTAACAATCACTGGCTCGCCTTCGGCCAGTAATGTCATGTCAGGGTAAGACACCCAATAGGGCGCAGGAATTATAACCTCATCACCAGGATTTACGGAGGCCATTAATGCGTTATATAAAACTTGCTTTCCGCCTGTTCCTACCGTGATTTGATCGCGTGTATAATCCAAATTATTATCGCGTTTAAATTTTGCGATAATCGCGTCTTTTAAATCATTTGTACCATCCACATTCGTATATTTTGTTTGCCCCGCATCCATTGCGGCCTTTGCCCCGTCTTTGACAAATTCAGGCGTATCGAAATCGGGCTCACCCGCGCCCAAACCAATCACATCTTTTCCCGCGGCTTTTAGCTCTTGAGCCTTGGCGGATACCGCCAAAGTAGGGGACGGTTTAATACGGGATAGACGATTTGCAATGATAGACATGGTTTGTGTAGCTCCTATAAAATTTTAATGACACAAAATGACCTTATTTCCTTTCGGAACAGATTTCAATGTCATTTGTAGGGGGGGTATGGTTCATAAAATTAACCATCTAATGAAAGGAGACTATTATGAACACCTTAAATTTATTGAAATCGACTGCTTTAACAACCGCAATGATAATTTCATTGGGGTCCACAGCCGTTCTTGCTAATAATTACATGAATGAGAGACAGACTAACTCACAAGGCATGCAACAAGAAAAAGGCCAGATGTTCAGCCAATTTGATCGTGATAATGACAGCAGATTGAATAACAATGAATTTGCAACCTATACTTTTTATACGCTTGATTATGACGATGATAACATGATCAGTGATGAAGAATGGGATACATATACAAACACTTGGTATGAACCAATTGATTTGGAATATGATGATTCAGTTGCATTTACAACGTATGACGCTAATGATAACGGATATATCGAAGCCAATGAATATGCCTCGGCATATGATACCGATTTGTATTCCTCATGGGACATGGATAATGATGGGTTTATTGAAGTGGCCGAATATAACGATTTAACAACAACATATTACAATTATGACAGTAATAACGTCTATGTTTGGTAAATCATAAATAATTTGTGTTCATCACAATATAAAAGAGCCCATATCGGGCTCTTTTTTTTATGTCAGATTCATTTATTTCCACCGACTAATTTTGTAATTAAGTCAGGGATAGGTAAAACGATGGTGTTTGTTTTATCGCCTGCAATTTCCTGAAGCGCGGACAGGTAACGTAATTGCATTGTCTCAGGGCGTGCCGCCATAATTTTTGCGGCCTCATCCAATTGTTTCGCCGCCTGAAATTCACCATCGGCATTGATAACCTTGGCGCGACGCTCCCGCTCTGCCTCTGCCTGTTTTGCAATGGCGCGGATCATGGATGGGTCGATATCCAGATTTTTAATCTCAACATTCACAACCTTAATGCCCCATCCTTCGGTGGCTTTGTCCAATATTGTTTGGATATCAACATTTAATTCATCGCGTTTGGCCAACATGTCATCCAATTCATGCTTACCTAAAACGGACCGTAATGTTGTTTGTGCCAATTCCGATGTTGCCTGAAAATAATCTTCGACCTTGTTAATTGCATTTGCGGGATCAACAACACGGTAATATACAACCGCGGATACGCGCACGGAAATATTATCCTTTGAAATCACATCTTGAGACGGCACGTCTTCGGTCAAAACACGCAAATCAACAACGCGCATTTGCTGCACGATAGGGATTAGGATAATAAGCCCAGGCCCAGTCGTATGCGTATAACGGCCCAGCGTATAAACAACCCCACGTTCATATTCTTTCATAATGCGAACAGATGTCGCTAAAAAGAAAAATAGGGGGACAAGAAGAACAAGTAAAAATTCCATAGTTTAAGTTTCCTTTTTTAATTCATTTCTTAACAGTTA
>JAUHXB010000199.1 GCA_030427215.1 Alphaproteobacteria bacterium
CGATGCGCCCGATAAATCCACAATCACATAAGGGAAAATTGAGAGGCAATAATCTAGCAGAATTTCAAATGCCTCTGGCGCGATGGCATTATCAAGGATATTTTCCGCCCCTATATTCAAAACGGTTAAGTGATCTGATTTTTTAATAAACAGACGATCCAACGCATCCATATCTTGGTCAATAACGGCGCGCGCGGCCTCGATTAAAGTGCCAGATGGTGAAAATTCGAAATGTGTCCATAGGGTTGATTTCGCCCCAGCCGCGTCCAAAATCAATGTTTTGCTTTTAAAAACATCATCCATAGATTGCGCAGCCATTGTGGCAAGGCATGTTGTGCCAACACCACCCTTTACACCAATAAAACTCATTAAATGGCTATCCACTGACCCAACAATATTTTGTAGGGATGATGCAATCGCATTGACCATGTCTTCCACTGTAACAGGTGCGACCAAATAATCGCTGATCCCAATCGATGTTAAATGACGATAAAGCTGAATATCATTCACCGGGCCAATAATAATGGCGGCGGTGCCTTCATCACAAACATCCGCCAAATCGCCAAGCTTATTTTGAAAGGTATCACCAATATCATCCGTTTGAATGATAATCAGTGTGGGGGATTTACGGCGTGAATAATGGTCAATCGCCTGATCCAAATTATCGCCGCGCATACCAATATTAACGCGACCAAAACGCCAATCTTCACCCAAGGCATGGGCCAGATTGAGCGTTTCCAGATCGTCGCTAAATAAATGGATTTTGGCAGGGGGAAGAAGACTATCAACCTTTTGTGATTGAGCCGTCATTACATTTGCCTGATTGTTCCCCTTATCCTCTGTCATATAACCCCTTAATTTGTTGTATTTGCCGCCAATTCGGATAACACGTAACTTGGCACAAAATCAGCAATCTCGCCTGATCTTGCATCACGATTAACAGGTGCGGCGGCTCGTCCTGCATCAAATGCATCCATTTCATCCTGTCCCATTAAATCCGCAGGATAGGCAATTTGTTGCGCCATTTTATCCTTAACGGTACATCCCAACCCATAATCACCATAGGCACCTGTTTCGGTTTCCATGCCTGGCATTTGCCCACAATTTTGAGGGCCACGCGCCTGAACACGGTCATATCCAATAACGACATCGCCTGTTGATCCCATCACGGGCATTGTTTTCACAACCATGTCGGTCATACCCAGCTTGGCCAGCTGACCCTTTAAAATATTGGATTTATTGAATGTTGATAATTTCGCGTTTTTAACATCAGGGTCATATCCTAAAACCATATAGACAGGCGACGACCCATGATATTCGTAATCTTGTGCCAATGATGCCAAATAGAGTGACGTCACATCCTTGGCTGGTTTTTTCTCAACAAACCGTTCTTCGAAAATTTCAATTGGTCGTTCGGTCACCGCCGTGTTATCAAACATGCTTGGGCGAAAAAGTGATCGTCCTTCTTCGCACGCTGTTGTTGTTAAAATTAAACCAAGTAAAGATGCTGTTTTTAAAATATGTGTCATATGTCGTGTTTCCTAATCCAATAAATATCCGACCGAATGGCCCTGAGTTGCATTTGCAATTTTACGGGCACCGTGAACACGTTTCAAGTTTGATATTAACGCCTGTTGCAATGGTGATGATTCCTCTTTTGGCGCTTCCTTTGCTGCTTGTTGTGTGTCGGAAAATGGTTTCACTAAATATGAACTGATCATCACAACCAATTCGGTTTCATTGCGTTGAAAACTTTCTGATCCTGTTAAATCGCCAATCACGGGAATGTTTTTGACACCCGGAATACGGTTCATTGAATTGATCGTGTTGGATTCAATCAAACCCGCCAGCATCAACGTCCCGCCACTTGGCATTTCAACGGATGTTTCGGCACGGCGAACATCAAATCCTGGTACCCGCAAATTTTCCAATTCGAATGAAAAATCGTTTGAGATATTTGAAACCTCTGTCGACACACTCAAATTAATACGGTTTTTTGACATGACGACTGGTTTAAAAGCCAATGACACGCCGAATGGTTTAAATTCATATGTGACGTTTCCTTCATCATCAATTTCGGTTGGAATAGGAAATTCGCCTCCCGCCAAAAACCGTGCATTTTGCCCTGATATGGCGGTTAAATTGGGTTCTGCCAATGTTGTGATATATCCATCGCGTTCCAATGCCTGAAACACAGTTGAAATTGTTGCCGCACCTGCATCAAATAGTAATTGTCCTGCACCAACGGGGGTAGGGGCGGTGAGACCAACCGCACCAGCCGTGCTAAACAATGCATCTGTTGCACCGCGTCCGTATGATAAATCCGTATCCAAGCCAAGTTCATTCAAGATATTACGAGAGACCTCTAAAACCTTAACCTTCAACATGACTTGTTGTTCACCCTTAACCGTCATCATATTGACCACGGCTTCGTCTTGGCCTGCGAAACGTGCCGCGACCTCTTGAATACGTGCCGCGACGGATGGGTTAGACGCCGATCCTGTCAACATAATGTCGTCATTGACCGTTTTGGCGATGATATCTTGGTCAGGGAATAATTTTTCCATTGTTTTTTGTAACGTGACTTCGTCAACACGGACATGAACATCCAATTCCTCAATCGCGTTTCCTTCACCATCAAAAATCATGACATTTGTATCACCCAATGCCGCGCCGATTAAATACAGGCGATTGGATTTCATTGCCCCAACCTCAATCACAGAGGGGTCAGCAACCAAAACATCGGCGATATTAGCATTCACCTCAATCACGCGTGATTTACCACGAGTGATTGTGACATGACGATCAATATCAACATGCCCTGATTTTTCAGTGACAATCGCGGGCAAGGTGTCTGCGTTAGCCGTATGACCAAATCCAAACCCCAGACCAACCGCAATGGAAAGCGTTAAAATAAAATATTTCATGATTATTGCCCTTTATAGGGTTTGACCAAAACATCGCTGGCCTGTCCCCCGTTGTAAATTCTAA
>JAUHXB010000200.1 GCA_030427215.1 Alphaproteobacteria bacterium
CTGCGTGCCTCCGTTGGTTTAGGTGTGTCATGGGTGTCTCCGCTGGGTCCAATCCGTGTCGATTTTGCATCACCTGTTTTAGAGGAAGATTTCGACAAGGATGAAACTTTCCGATTTGATTTTGGAACACGGTTTTAAGGAAGTTAAATTATAATGTTACGTATACTAATTATTCTATTGTTTATGATGCCTTTTTCGACGGTTGCGGAAGAGGGTAAAAAAGTTAAAACGCTCAATATTGCACTAGTAAGTGTTGAAAGTTTGATGAATGAGTCTAAGGCTGCGAAATCGATCAAATCGCAACAGGAAAAAATATTTAAGGATAATGATAAGGCATTATCAAATTTGGCAAAAAAAATTCGTGAGACAGAAGATAAACTGTCTAAGGCCATGAAAGATAAAGATGAAGAGGAATTTAATAAACTTCGTGAAAAATACCAAGGGCAACTCAAAAATCTTAAACAAGAAGAATTAGAGCTACGACGCAATACAACAAAATCTGTCAAAGATGCTCTAAAAATACTGACTGATAAAATCATGTCTCTCATCGAAAAACACGGTGAGAAGAACGATTTTGATATGATTCTGACAACCGACAATGTGGCTTATGCGCGTGGAAACATAAACATTACACCGATGATCATGGACCAGTTAAATGATGACCTTAAACGCGTAAAATTAAAATAATTTATGGCCGATCCAAAATTTCATCACAATCAGGGGCCGTTTTATTTAGGGGATATTGCTGATCATTGTGGTGCAACTTGCCCTGATGACAAACGTGATATTGAGATTGCGGATGTGAATAGCCTTAGTGATGCGAAATCAGGCGAATTAACGTTCCTTGATAATGTAAAATATAAATCGGACTTACCAATATCAAAAGCAACAGCATGTATTTTATCGTCTGAAATGGCCGAATTTGCGCCCGATGATATGGCGTGTTTAATATCCGACAAACCTTATAAATCTTATGCCATGGCGGCGACGATGTTTTATACGCAATTACCAAAAGACGATATTCACTCCACTGCCGTAATTGGTGACAATGTTACATTAGGTGACAATGTTACAATTGAGGCCAACAGTGTTATTGGCAATGGTGTCGCGATTGGTAACAACTCACATATTGGCGCAAATGTAACCGTGACACATTCAATCATTGGTGATCATGTTCGTATCCATAACGGCGCACGTATTGGGCAAGATGGATTTGGTTTTGCACTCGATCCATCTGGATATGTTCCAGTCCCGCAATTGGGACGCGTGGTGATTGGCGATCATGTGCATATTGGTGCAAATACATGTATTGATAGGGGGGCAGGGCCAGATACAATTATTGGTGCAGGGTCAATTATCGATAATTTGGTTCAAATCGCACATAATGTTCATATCGGTAAAGGGTGCGTGATTACGGCGCAGGTCGGCATATCAGGATCAACAAAAATCGGTGATTATTGTGTGTTTGGCGGTCAATCTGGTGTCGCAGGGCACCTAAATATCGGTACGGGAACCCAGGTTGGCGCGCAATCAGGTGTTACAAAAGATGTTGAAAGGGGACAAAAACTAATGGGTTTCCCTGCGCGCCCCATTCGCGAATATTGGCGTGAGATGGCAAAATTAAAAAAACTCTTGTCAAAATAGGGCAGTAAAGCCATATTCATCATATCATGACAGATGCAAAAGATATTATAGACGTTCAACAAATTCAGGGATTAATTCCCCACCGTTATCCGTTTTTGTTGGTGGATCGAATCGTTGAAATGGTCGAAGGTGAACGTGCTGTTGGCCTGAAAAATGTTACGATTAACGAGCCACAATTTCAGGGGCATTTTCCGCAATATCCAATTATGCCGGGTGTTTTAATTGTTGAGGCCATGGCCCAAACATCAGGCGCATTAGTGGTTAAAACCTTGGGGGAAAAGGCCAAAGGCAAAATCGTCTTTTTCATGTCGATTGACTCTGCAAAATTCCGTAAACCTGTTGTCCCGGGTGATGCACTTTACATCCATGTTGATATTATCAAAGGCCGCGGCGCGATTTGGAAATTTAAAGGCATCGCAAAGGTTGGTGATGAAATTCATGCCGAGGCGATTTTTACTGCGATGATCATGAATGAAGACGGGTCAAAACCTGATTTGTAACACCATGAAACCCCGTGTGTCTTTATTTAGACACATGAATATTTCATAAAGTCATCATGAATAATTATATCCACCCGTCCGCCATTATCGACCCCAATGCAACCATAGGGCAGGGATGTTCTATCGGCCCATTATGCGTCATTGGCGCAAATGTTGTTTTGGGCGATAACTGTATCCTTCATTCCCATGTCGTGATTGAGGGTGATACGCATCTGGGCAATGATTGCGAGATATTTCCATTCGCCTCCATTGGCCACGCCCCCCAGGATTTAAAATATAATGGTGAGCCTACAAAATTAAGAATCGGCTCGAACAATAAAATTCGTGAACATGTGACCATTCATCCTGGTACGATTGGGGATAAGAGCCTCACGCAAATTGGTGATAATAACCTGCTTATGATCGGTGTGCATGTTGCCCATGATTGCATGATTGGCAATGATAATGTTTTGGCGAATAATGCGACATTGGCGGGGCATGTTCATGTCGGCAATTATTGTGTGATTGGTGGATTATCGGCCATTCATCAATTTGCCCGCATTGGCGACTATGCCATGATTGGTGGGATGTCAGCGGTTGAAAATGATGTTATTCCCTATGGTCTTGTCATGGGTGAACGCGCTAGGTTAGCCGGATTAAACCTAATCGGCCTTGACCGCCGTGGTTTTGAAAAATCAGATATTCAAATTCTAATGAAAGTGTTCAAACAATTATTTTTGGGTAAGAATGGCACGTTCAAGGACCGCCTTGCAACCGTGTCCAATGATTATAAAGACAATAAAACCGTGTCCTATATGCTTGAATTTTGTCAGGCGGACCATAACAGACCCCTA
>JAUHXB010000201.1 GCA_030427215.1 Alphaproteobacteria bacterium
GGGAAAGAGTTGATCGCAAAGGCCATTCATGGAGAAAGCGAAAACTCAGGTGAACCCTTTGTAACCGTTAATTGCGGTGCCATTCCTTCCGAATTGGTTGAAAGCACTTTATTTGGGCATGAAAAAGGGCGTTTACCGGTGCAATAAATGAGTCGTTGGGAAAATTTAGGGCGGCGGATGGTGGAACAATATTTCTGGATGAAATTGCAGAGATGCCTATAGAGGCCCAAACAAAATTACTGCGTGTGTTGCAAGAAAACGAAGTTGAGCCCGTGGGGTCGGCGCGTGCCTATAAAATCAATGTTCGTGTTGTTTCGGCAACGCATCAGGATCTTTATAAAAACGTACAAAAAGGGTTATTCAGGGAGGATTTATTTTATCGTCTTAATGTCCTCGGCATCAATATTCCTGCTTTAAAGGATAGAAAACAAGATATACCAGCGTTATTAGATTATTTTATCAATAAAATTGCGATAAAAACGCAGATGGCAACAAAGGAAATATCTAAAGGACTTTTATCCAAATTATTAAAATATGATTGGCCAGGGAATGTACGAGAGTTAGAGAATAAAATAAACAGGGCTTTTGTTTTAAGTGATGGTCATATCATACAGGAAAGTGATTTTGATTTTAGTCCCAGAGCATCCATAAATGATGAAAACCCCGATAGTAAAATAAACATACACAATATTATTCCGTTGAAACAGGCGGAAAAAGATTTGATTGAAGCTGCTCTCGCGCATTGTGATGGGAATATGACCAAGGCGTCATCTATGCTTGGTATCGCAAAATCAACCTTATATCGAAAAGTTAAAGAGATCAGATTTTGAGTGATAAAGAATAGGCAAATGCACGAAAACCATTGCCACTTATAATGTAATCACGTACATAACATTATATGACACATTCACTTGTTATTGTTGAATCCCCCGCCAAGGGTAAGAAAATAAACGATTATTTGGGCTCTGATTACACCGTTCTGGCGTCTATGGGGCATATTCGTGACCTTCCATCCAAGGACGGTTCGGTCACACCCGATGATAATTTTGCTATGCATTGGGAATTATCGGATCGTGCGGGAAAAACATTATCCGAAATCAAAAAAGTTATTAAAAAGTCAGATAACATCATTCTGGCGACCGACCCCGATAGGGAAGGTGAAGCCATTTCGTGGCATTTATTGGAGTATTTTAAAGAAAAAAATTTAATCGCAGGCAAAAACATCACCCGTGTGACCTTTAATGAGATCACGAAAAAGGCGGTTTTGGATGCGTTTAAAAACGCTCGCGATATTGATCAGGATTTGGTTGATGCTTACCTTGCGCGTCGTGCGCTGGATTATTTGGTTGGGTTTAACTTGTCGCCTGTTTTGTGGCGAAAATTACCAGGATCACGGTCTGCGGGACGTGTCCAATCGGTTGCGCTTCGATTAATATCCGAACGTGAAGACGAAATAGAAAAGTTCAAGGCCGATGAATATTGGTCCATTCAGGCAAAATTAAAAACGCCGGATGGTGCCTATTTCGATGCACGCTTGACTCATTTATCAGGAAATAAATTAGGAAAATTGGATATTGGCAGCGAGGTCGAGGCGACCGCCGCGGTGAAACGTATTGAATCAAAAAATCTTTCTGTTCAAAAAATTGAGAGAAAACAAGCCAAGCGTAACCCGTATGCCCCCTTTATTACATCAACATTGCAACAGGCGGGATCGCGCATGTTGGGATTTGGCGCACAACAAACCATGCGTACCGCCCAAAAATTATATGAGGCAGGGCTTATAACCTATATGCGGACCGATGGTATTACATTGTCTGGCGAAGCAATTGCCGACACACGCAAACAAATTGAAAAAGATTTTGGCGATGAATATTTACCGTCCTCGCCTCGTGCTTATAAATCCAAGGCAAAGAATTCTCAGGAAGCGCACGAAGCGATCCGCCCGACAGCCATGTCTAAAACACCGCAATCATTAAAATTGGATGATGACCAGCGAAAGCTTTACACATTGATTTGGAAACGCACCATGGCATGCCAAATGGAATCGGCAGTGATGGATCAGGTCGCAATTGATATTTCGGATGGAACGGATGATGTTGTATTACGCGCCAATGGATCGGTGATTAAATTTGATGGGTTTTTAAAACTCTATCGTGAAACGGATGATGATGGGAAGGCTGATGGCGACGATGATCGTATTTTGCCCAATATGGCCGAAGGCGACGCCCTGAAAACCAAAACCATCGACCCTGAACAACATTTCACACAGCCGCCGCCGCGTTATACGGAGGCATCATTGGTTAAAAAATTGGAAGAGGAAGGCATTGGCCGTCCTTCAACTTATGCCTCGATTATTCAGGTGTTGCAGGATCGCAATTATGTGCGATTAGAAAAGAAACGATTTATTCCCGAAGATCGCGGCCGTATTGTCACAACATTCCTTGTGAAATTCTTTAATCGCTATGTTGATTACGCGTTTACAGCGGAATTGGAAGAGGAATTGGATGCCATTTCCGGTGGTCACGTGTCTTATCAGGAAATGCTCCGTCTATTTTGGAAGGATTTTTCCAAAAACGTCGAAGATGTCAAACCACTGACAATTACACAAGTGATCGATGAATTGAATGATGCGTTGGAAGATCACTTCTTCCCAAAAACTCCTGATAATCCTGAACCACGGAAATGTAAATCATGCGCCGATGGAACATTGAGCTTAAAACTAGGGAAGTTTGGGGCGTTTATCGGATGTACAAATTACCCGGAATGTAAATTCACGCGTCGGTTAGAAGTTCAAGACGGTGAAGATGATGGATTGAATTTAGATGCCGAACCACATGAGCTTGGTCCACATCCTGACACACAACACCCTATTTGGATGAAAAAAGGGCCGTATGGCGTTTATGTTGAGGTTGATCACGAAGACCCAGAAAAAAAACCGCGAAGGCAATCTCTACCCCAAGGCGTCACCC
>JAUHXB010000202.1 GCA_030427215.1 Alphaproteobacteria bacterium
TTATGCTGGCCTATGCGATGAAAAAATTGATGCCATCATTGATGATTTGGCCAATGCCAAAACCTATGATGATTTAACCCAACACGCCAAGACATTGGATAATGCCATCATGGATGCGCATATCTTTATACCGCTTTATTTTACAGGCAAAGATTACGTTGCACGGTGGTCCTCTATTAACCGCCCCGAAAACCAATCACTCTATGGCATGGTTCTCGAAACCTGGTGGCGTGAGAAATAAGTTTTAAAACCTATTATTCTTCGGAAAGCCATTTGGTGGTAATTTTCCTTGGGCGGCGCGGCCCATGATCCATGCGCTGACGTCCTCGGTTCGTTCACCAGATCCGTATTTAAAGGTTAACCCTTGCGCGATTGGGAATGTTTTAACATCGCTTAATCCGCCACCTTTATATTTTTGCAGGATAACACCTTTCCCTTTTGCCATTTCGGGCATATCGGACAGCGGAAAGACAAGGAATTTACGGTTTGTCCCAATCACGGCAATATGGTCGTCACCATCATTCACCGCGCGGCAAATGGCGGCCTTGGCCTTATCACCAACATTAAGAACCTGTTTTCCGCCTTTTGTTTGAGCGATCAGGTCATTCATTGAGGCAATAAATCCATGCCCTGTATTGGCGGCAATCACAACTTTTTGTCCCTCACGGTACAGCATCATATCGATAATGTCGCAATCATTGGGCAGATCGACCATCAATCGGATCGGGTCACCAAATCCGCGCCCCGCCGGTAATTTATCCCCACCAATGGTATAAAAACGACCATTGGATGCGAACACCAAAATTTTATCCGTTGTTTGGGCGGGGAATACAAATGCGCCTTTATCGCCGTCTTTATATTTTAAATCTTTCGGGTCGATATTATGTCCTTTCATCGCGCGTATCCATCCCATCTTTGAACAAATCACGGTGATGGGCTCTTTTTCAATCATCGCCTCGTCAGGGACAATTTCCAATGTTGGGGCAGTGCCAATAACCGTACGGCGCGCACCCAAAACAGTGTCCTTGCCAAAAGTTTTGCGCAAGTCTTGAATTTGTTTTTTGATGACCGTCCATTGGCGAGCCTCTGATTTAATTAATTTCTCAAGCTCGTCTTTTTCTTTCGACAGGGCATCATGTTCTTTTTTAATTTCAAATTCTTCAAGTTTCCGCAGGGACCGAAGGCGCATATTGAGGATGGCCTCGGCCTGAACTTCGGTTAAACCAAAACGATCGATCATTTCTTGTTTTGGATGATCTTCCTCGCGAATGATACGGATGACTTCGTCGATATTCAGATAGGCAATCAGGTAGCCGTCCAACACTTCCAAACGATGATTAACCTTATCAAGTCTGTGGTTTGAACGGCGCACCAAAACAATTTGACGATGATCAAGAAACGCGCGGAGAATTTCTTTCAAATCCATGACGCGCGGAATGCGTCCACCTTCCAACACATTTAAATTCATTGAAAATCGCGTTTCCAAATCGGACATACGATACAATGCCTGCATCAAAATTTCAGGTTCAACATTTCTGTTTTTTGGGGTGAGGACAATGCGGATATCTTCGGCAGATTCATCGCGTACATCATCCAACATTGGAATTTTTTTGGTGTTAATCAGGTCGGCAATTTTTTCGATTAGTTTGCTTTTTTGAACTTGGTAAGGAATTTCTGTGATGATGATTTCATACATCCCTTGTTTCAGCTCTTCCTTTTCCCATTTTGCACGCAGGCGGAATGCGCCTTTTCCTGTTTCATATGCGTGAATAATGGTGTCTTGGTTTTCAACCAATGTTCCACCCGTTGGGAAATCAGGGGCGTTGATATGATCGCGAACCAATTCGGCAACGGTTGGGTCACCGTCAATCAAGGCCTCGCATGCGCCACATAATTCATCCACGTTGTGAGGAGGGATATTTGTCGCCATACCAACGGCAATACCGCTTGACCCATTGGCCAATAAATTTGGAAAGGCGGCCGGAAACACGGCGGGTTCCATCGTTTCACCGTCATATGTTGGGCGGAAATCAACGGCGTTTTCCTCAATTCCATCCAACATCGCCTTGGCAACTTCGGTCATTCTGGATTCGGTGTAACGCATCGCCGCGGCGTTATCACCATCAATATTTCCGAAATTCCCTTGTCCATCAACCAAAGGATAGCGAACGGAAAATTCCTGCGCCAATCTTACAAGTGCATCATAAACCGATTGATCCCCATGCGGGTGATATTGACCGATCACATCACCAACCACACGTGCACATTTTTTGGGTGATAGGGCGGGATCAAGTTTGAGCTGATGCATCGCGTACAAAATACGGCGGTGAACGGGTTTCATTCCGTCGCGCACATCGGGTAAAGATCGTGATGTAATTGTGGATAGGGCATAAGCGAGATATTTCTCGCTTAAAATTTCATCCATAGGTTTTTGTTCAATATTGTTCATTTCGTCCCTAGAGTAAAAGAATGTGATGGCGATGAAAACTGTTATTCTTAAATAATCCAATGAAACATCGTCATACATCGCGATGCACCAACGATTCACACTTGATAAAAATACAAAAAAATGGCTTTTATGGAGTATTCATTTTCAGTGGGAGAAAAAATAAAATGAGTAATAAGAAAACCGCATTAGTCACAGGCGGAACGCGCGGGATTGGCGCATCGATTTCAAAAGCATTAAAGGCCGAGGGATATAATGTCATCGCCAATTATGCCGGGAATAAAGCCGCGGCAATAGAATTTGAAAAAGAAACAGGCATAAAAACACTTAAATTTGATGTGTCTGATTTTACAGCTGTTCAAAAGGCTTGTGCCAATTTGGATGTGGATATCCTTGTGAATAATGCGGGGATTACGCGTGATAAGATGTTGCATAAGATGGAGCTGGAGGATTGGCAATCGGTGATGTCGGTCAATTTAGATAGTTGTTTTAATATGTGC